>JAKSIB010000005.1 GCA_024399065.1 Fibrobacter sp.
ATTTCGATGGTAATCTTATCGTCTTCGGAATCATCGATGCTAAGACCAGTACCTACATCTAGATCGGGAGACTCCTGAATTTCAGTCCATCCTTCGGTTGGCTGGTATCCGTAAGTCTTGCCATCTTCCATATCGGTTTCATCGATTTCGATAATGATCTTATCATCTTCAGAATCATCAATGCTAAGGCCTGTACCGACATCTAGGTCGGTCGATTCGGCCTCCGGGATAGCGGTCCATTTTCCGGTATTGTCAATAGCATAAAGTTCATCCGGTTCCATTTCACTCAAATCAATACCAATTGATACTTGGTTAGATTCTATATTTTCGGTGATATCAATACCCGGACCAGCAACGACGTCGGTCTGGTTCACGCCCAAACGATCATCAGCGGTACCGTCTCCGGTAAGCGTTGTGTCGTGCTGGACTTTACCAATAGCAACACGTTTAAGATCTTCGCCATGTTTTTCGTAAATAGCCATAGTATTCTCCGTTAAAATTTATTTAGCGAACCGTCGTCGTTAACATAAGGTTTATCATGAAAAAGGTGATCTGCACAATCCAAAACAACAAAATCATGCAAATAAATACCAGTTGTCAAATTTTCGAACTGGACGCCAACCAAGCTTGGCTGCTCTGTACCTATATTAGCAGCAATAATAGCGTTTCCGTTTTTATCATACAGATAACAGCTCAATATACCATCGACAGACACTAGTTTCAAATTATGCCATCCGGCGCCAATATCATACAGATCACTGCGGTCCGCCGTTGTTAGGGTGACCTTATCAGAGGTAATAGCGACGGTCACACCGACATCATCATCATCAGTGACAAACGTCAGGGTACCATCTTGTACATTCACCCACGCACTCATGGTCACTTCAGTAATGCTATTGGACAATCCAAATTGTACACGATTAGTGTATGGTGATCCGGTGAACTGTACAACATTCGATGATATAGTCTCATCAAATAATTCATAGTCTATACGCTGTAAGCATGAATCCATTGTATTGCCAGTACAAAAATCACATGGCATACCTGTAGTCTTTTCGTGGCCTGTAAATACCTGTGTTAGTAGTCTATCTGAACCGGTAATAACAGCATGATTAGGAGACTCATCGCCATCCTGTTCAAACAGCGTCCCTGATACGGCCTTCATTGCTAAGGCCTTACCATTGAATGCGAGGGGATTCCCATTATGTGAAAAAATTACTGACATTATTCATCCGTTGTGCAATACATCTTATATTTGACAATTTCTTCAGCACTTAACGCATCCAACTCCGCTTTAGTACCAATCCACGGTTTCAATACAGAGTCATCAAGCTCGTTATCGGTGGTAAACGACAATACACTGTCTTCAGTGAGTGCAATATTAATACTATTATCGGTTCCAATTGAAACACCCTCACCTTCCGTGTAAATTCTGCCTAATTCAATTTCAGCCCATCCGTCGTCACCATATCGGTAAAAATGGCCAAGCGTATAGTCATCAGTGGTCTCGCCAATATACTCAACTATGGTTCCAGCCGACGCTGTTTCAGGCATTGTAGAATACTGCTGCATGAAATTGGTTAACACCGCAGCGATCGCAGCACAACTTGGTGGATTGTTACTAGACGGGGTAAATGTTCCCTGAATATCCTCCGTTTTGAAGAAACCCGTGGTATCTATAGTAGTATCACCGATTTGAATCCATTCAAATTCCGGTTCTTCTTCAGATGATTCTTCTGTCTTTACATACACCCATTCAGTGTACACATCACCAGTAGTGACATCAGGATCCCTTACCAAGTATATTGCGTTTTTTACACCAACATCAGGCAATGTCTCAACACGAATGAACGATGTAACAGAGTTCAACGTCTTGATCAAGGTACGTAATGACACCGGTGATTCATCTTCGTTATAAGCAAAGTACAAGTCGCCAGCAATGGTCTGATTACCGTCCCAATCCAAAGTACGAATATTACTACGGTTTTCATCATCAGTACCGTTACCTACGATTTCAACATAGGTCCCTCGCTGGGCGCCACTATCAGAATCCTTGATATTGAACTCACCAAATACCAGCTGAGATTTTGCACTAGCATAGGTCGATTCACCCATTGCAACGGCATTTTTACCGGTTGTCTTAGTCAACGTGCCGGTCACAAAACTATTCACACCCGGATTTGTTCCTGTAGTGTCAACCGCCACATGTCCATCAGCGTCAATTTTTAAGTCCACACCGACACCAGTCCCCCCACCACTACCAGTGGCAACAATAAGCTGTCCAAGATAATTGCCATCATCATCATATTTATCAGTCAACGATACGTTGCTGTTATTTTCGGTAATCAGCTTTCCTTGCGCCTTAATGTTATCACGGGCGTTCTTGGCCTGACCATTAGTCAGGTTCTGTTTATTCGTAGTAGTCAATACTTTGGTTTTTATAATCATCTGGATACCACGGTGTCATATTCTACCGTAGTTTATATTATTTGAGGATTAACTAACATGTCACAGCTATTATAAACTTACGAATGAACGCACAGAGTATGCATCACTAGAGGACAATTTATGCATCTAGACTTATTTCCAGAATTCACCAATGTGAAAAATGACCCATTGCTAGAAGCCGTTATGGCCGGAAATGCGGTGTTATTTGAAGGCGACGACGGCGAACAAAACGCCGAATCTACTGAAATTCCGGCACCACCCGATCCACAAGATGCTGATACGGAAGAACAAGATGGCGCTTCGGCCGAACCTCCGGCAGAGGCAGATGGCCAGCCAGATGAATCTGTCAAAGAACCGCAACAGGACCAGACCCAAGAACCGGCTGAACCACAAGAAACCCCCGATGACATCCAAAGTCAAACAACGGAGGACCGAACCCCTGCCGAACCAAAATCTATGAGTGCCGACGACGCATTTAAGAAATTAGTGAATTCACCTGACGCAAATAAGATCATGCAAACAATGCGATCATATTTTCAGAAACAGCAAACCCAGCCATCAAAACAGCAAATCCTCACATTTGCCGTAAAATTGGTCGCAAAATGGAGATCCGACAAGAAACTTCCGATCAATTCGGAAAACATCATAAAGGTCGCCACAGATTTGCTTAGTAACGCACAGAAGAACGTGGTTGCAAAGAACAAGCAAGCACAGATGTTTGCAAACCAATCACAGGTAGCACAACAGCAAAAAGCGCAAGAACCTGCCGACGAACATAAATAAAAAAGACCCGCTGAAAAGCGGGCCTTTTTAATTTACAATCGATCACATATACAAGTCTGCATATGTATTTGAATCCATTTCATCCTTGGTCAATTTTTCTTCAAACTTGTACAGGCATTCATTTAAATATCTGTATTCGTCGATATATCGGCTTTGTCGTTCATAATCCTTTTCAGTGACATATGGAAGACGGTTTAAATTCATATTGTCATCCAAGTCAATCAGCTTTACCTTAATGGCAAGTAAATTTTTACCGATATCATTGATATATACCGAACGGTCTTCAGCTTTTTTACGTGTAAGCAATTCTACGGTTGCCCATACGACTTTTGGGAAAAATGCACTCAGGTCGGTGATAGTAAAATTGCCATCTTCTACCACATCATGCATATATGCGGCAGCGGTCAAATTTTCATCACAATAGCGCTTAGCCGTATTTTCCCCGACTCGGCATGGGTGCTGTATATAGGCCTGTCCGGCCTTGTCTAACTGTCCGGCATGTGCGAATTCTGCGAAAGCAATGGCACGGTCGATCATATTCATGTCCATATTTCGCATGACCTTCAAAAATTCTTTAATTTCATCCCTAGAACGCATAGTAAAAATCCTTGTGCATTATACGTGATTTATTGTATTCATTTCATGGACAAACCTGATGTATCCACTAGAAAAACTATTACATTATGGGTAAAAAATACTAATTTACTGAAAGTAATTCAAATTTACGACTATGATATACGAAACAAATACATTTGAGCAGGATCTGGTTAATGAATTGACAGCTGCATTATCTTTTACTTTTGAAAGCGATACCGAGGTTGGGATATCAGACAATTCCACGCTATTAGCTGTGTTAAGTACAAAACAGTGCAGGGTCAACGGCGAATTCATTGCCGCATGCGGACTTTTCGGGACTTTTGATGCAAAATATACCGTTAAGGACGGCCAGTGTACGATACCTAGTGTTGATATCGCCATAAACGGTAACAATCCGTATAAATGCGATTTATCGTCACAAGCACGGTTCATTAAAACCGTCAAAGAAATGCACCAGCTATACTTGACCCGTCAAGCCGGCCTAAAGCGTCAGCAGGAAACCTTGCAGCAATTATGCGATAAAATTGACTCGCTTGCCGAATTGGTAAATGACGCAAATATCAAAGACAATATCATCAAAATAACACAAGAAATCAGAACATACGTAGGTTAATCATGACAAAGCAAACATTGGACCAGTACATCAATGACATCAAGGCCGGCCTAGAACAGGCGTTAGGTACAACTGTAGACTGTTCCGGGCGTACGCTTGAACTTCATTTCACCAACAAGAACATCAAGTTGGAAGGCAAGGTATACGTAACCTTCTCCTTGCCGGGCGGGAAGATCAATGTCCGTATCACCTACTATAATTTCATTGGGGACAAGAAGGAATCCATAACGCTAAAGGATGCCAGTACAGCCATTGTATGTGCACAGACATTGAGCTTTATGAAAGCAAAGGAATCAGCAATCACGGAAACCAACCAGACAATCGAACAGTTCAGGCATGATTTGAACACGACGTTCACCCAGCAAGGCTACACCCGTGAATGTGACTCAAAGTACATGATTGTATTTACCAAGTCGCCAATAAATGTGTCCATTCGTCTAAATGATACTTCACTCAACATACTGATCACAAAGACAGTGAAAAAATCCTTGTCCAAGACATACAGTCTTAACTGCGATATTACGACAGGAAACACAGTCGGCAATTTATTGCAAGCGATTAAATATGCTCTAGAACATTAAAAAAAGCCCGGGATTTCCCGGGTATTTTTTATTGACTCGGTCACAATTTTGATTAACGTTTCCGAGCGGCTTTGTGGAACGAGTCGACATAATCGTACCACAGCTTTTTCCTTAATGCGAACTGACGGGTCCAATACCGCATAGCCATAAGACGTTGCAGATTATACAACATATCATCGGTAATCTTCGTGGCGCCTTTATGTATAGGCGCCTGTTTAATGATACGCACATATCCTACAGGCTTCATCGGTGTGACTTCGATCAGGCCGGCATTTTCCGGAAGCCGTTCAAGAACATAATCAGTCATATAGGACGGGACTGCATAATAGAACTGTTTAATGTATTTAGATTCGTGACCAACCTTCTTTTTAAAATCGGCCAAAAAATCGGACGTTGAAATCTTGATTTCGATCTCAGTGCAATACTTTGCTGCTGACACAGAAATCAAGTCGGCCTCATGCCCAAACATCCAAGCGCATTTGTTTACAACAACCGGATGCGTACGGAAAAATGCTGGACTTTGCTTTCGCTGCGTAAGAGCATTTTCCATGTCTATGGTAGTGAGTTTAAGCTTCTGTGACATGGAATGTACCGTCTTTCTTCACCATTATGTTTTGATTAGAACTACCCCTGAATTTCAGTGACAGATCTTTCAATGATTCAACGAACGGGCCCACGACCATTACGTCGGCAGCGAATAGTATGGAATCCGTATACATTGTATGTTGTGACCCGCCATCGGTCAAGTCACCAAATTTATAGCCTGTATATATCCAAATCGTCTTTCTGCATTTACATGCAAAATCATCGGAAAAATATTTGGTAAACTGATAAATGAATTCAGATATCGCTTCCTGATTTTCCACTTCAAATGGTTCGCCGCCAAGAATCGTCACCCCATCAATATACGGCTTATCGCACCCTTTAATAATTTCATCGATAGTCTCATGGGTAAACGGCTGACCGTAGTCAAAATTCCATGTTTCGGGGTTGAAACAACCCTTACAGTGATTGCGGCAGCCACTAACCCAGAAAGCTACCCTGATACCATCGCCATTTGCTGTATCGTCAAATTTAATTGCACTATAGTTCATACCGCCTCACACAAAAAGACCCGGGAAACCCCGGGTCTAAAATATAGCAACATCGATCGGATTTTTAAATATTCTTGCGACGTTTCAGTTCATTTTGCTTACCGACACCCCAGCTCTTCTTGATCGACTGACCCGGGCGGCCAACCAGATAGCCAGTAATGCGACGGATGCGGAGAATGTTTTCGCCATCATCCTTCACGCCACAGTGCGGGCAGGTAGCACCAATGATTCCACGGAAACCGCATTCACGACAGGTATCCTGATCGAAAGTGATGGTAAAGTAACCCAGATTGGCTTCATACATAGCACGGATTGCTGCCTCAACAGCGGCTACGTTAGATTCTGGATTACCTTCGATCTTGTAATAGAAGATGTGGCCAGCGTTGGTCAATGCATGGAATGGAGCTTCATTAGCCAGCTTGTTATCCAGAGTCGTTTCGATATCAAACGGCAGCATATGGCTGTTGGTATAATAACCCTTATCGGTAATGTTCTTGATGTTACCGTATCTCTTCTTATCCAATTCAGCAAAACGGCCGCATACGTTCTCAGCAGGCGTTGCGAATGTAGACCAGTTCAATCCGGTTTCCTTTTCCTTGCGGTCAGTGTATTCACGGATATGCTTAACGATGGACAAGCCAAAGTCAAACGCTTCCTTATCAATTCCATAGGTCTTGTCCAG
The DNA here is from genome assembly GCA_024399065.1 of Fibrobacter sp. Classification (NCBI taxonomy): domain Bacteria; kingdom Pseudomonadati; phylum Fibrobacterota; class Fibrobacteria; order Fibrobacterales; family Fibrobacteraceae; genus Fibrobacter; species Fibrobacter sp. Next base: position 6,799 of record JAKSIB010000005.1, read on the forward strand.
CAGGATCTGGCAAACTTCATAAATGCCAATATAGCCAATTGAATTAGAACCCTGCTTCAATACTTCACGAATGGTATCCTGCGTATCATGCTTAACGTCATCAGATGTAAGATAGACGCCATTCTGCATCAGGAACGGGAAATTCTCGTACTTACGATTTGCAATCAATTCGTAACGATCCATCATTACGCCAGCGCACATATCCAACTTCTCATCAAGTTCCTTCCAGAACGATTCAATCGGCGTATCGGTCTTCGATGCACGCAGAGCAATGGCAGGAAGGTTAATCGTAGTGAACCACAGGTTGCCACGGCCATCGGTCTGAGAAGGACCATTAATATTGCCGATTACACGGGTACGGCAACCCATTGAGGCGATGGCTGTTTCAGGACGCAACCACTTAAACACCACATCAGAACCTTCTACACGGTCAAAGGTATAATACTTGCCGTCAATAGCATACTCAAACTTATTATGGTAAATTCCAATATTGGATGCAAGATCATCAATAGTCACGTCAACGACATCATTGCTTGCAATCTTCTGCAATGAAATTGTTTCGCCAACCCCCAAAGACACACGAGTTTCGTCAAACTTAACGTACGGACGATTAAATGTTGAATCCACACTAACAAAATTTGGGTAGAAACGCTTTGCACAGATACGGCATGCCATCTTCCACAGATCATAGTTAGGATCACCCGGAATTGCACTGATACCGGCCATCATCTTAAATATGGATATCGGGAAGATACAGGTGGAACCATCGCCAAGTCCAGCATCGGTTGCTCGCATTAAATTACGGGAAACCATTCGGCCACACTTAGTAGTATTCAATCCAAAGTTGATGGACGAGAACGGAAGCTGGTTTCCACTACGGCTAAACAAACTGTTCAGGTTATGAACCAATGCTTCCATAGCCTGATAAGTATCCTTGTCCGTCTTAACAATGGCTCGTTTCACAACCTTCTTAGGAATATTCCAGTCACCAAGATACATGTGATTAGCGGACCTGTTCATGGTAACATATTCAGGCATAGTCACCTTGGTATTATCGTATTCCATGCCATCGATCGTAACGGTAGCCCCGATAATCGAAATGAGCTTAAATGCCTCAATAGCCTTATTGTCACCAGTATAGTCAATATAGGCTTCAATTTCATATGCCAAGTTCTTTCGGAAACTGCGATCTACATAAACAGCCAGATCGTCATCCAAATGCGCATAAGCCTGACCACCATACATTTGATTCTGGTTGGATTGAATGATAATGCTGCCAAGTGCCGCAGCGGAGCCAATTGAGTTAGGGGAACGAATATAGCCATTACCGGTATCAAAACCACGTTCAAGAAGCTTTGCAAGTGGGATGAACAGGCAGTTCATGGTCAGCGCATAATAGTCAAGGTCGTGAATATGAATATCGCCGGACTTGTGCGCATCAGCATGTTCACGCTTGATAAGGTTAATCAAATTGTAGCGTTTCCACGCTTCGCCACCAGCCTTTGCATAAGACGTGGCAACGGTAGCGCCATTGACATTACCGTTGTCACGCAAGAGGTTAGACGAGTTCAGGTCAGCGGCGGCAATCTCCTTGATTACCTTATTCAATTCATTCTTGGTTTCACGAACACGGGTACGTTCCTGACGGTAGAGGATAAATTCCTTTGCAGTCTTCCCAAACGTGTGCGCCATCAACATCTGTTCAACGACATTCTGCACATCTTCAACAGGAATCGATTTTCTCTTACGTTCCAACAAGATAGCTTCGCATTCTTCTTCAACACGTTCAACAAGATGATCAATCTGTTCTTCCGTATAGGATTCTCCCGACGCAGCAAACGCATTTTTTATGGCACCAATAATCTTCGTCGGATTCCAAGCACGTCGCCTGTCATCACGCTTTATAACTGATTTAATCATATATAACCTCTTTTTAACTTTGACTCATGTAGTCGATATTAAATTAGTCGAAAAGTCTGATTCACGTTTATGAAAAACGATGTGCAAAATAATACAAAAAATCCAAGGTTTTTACAAATTTTTCACAATATATGGCGGTCATTGTTCGCAAATATGCCCAATATATTGTGAAAACGGCAATTTTACCCAGTCACCGACATTTTAAAGTTTTTTGTTATTTTTTTATTACACATCTATCTAACAAAACAACAAAAAATCCTGGCCTAGATATACTAGATCAGGACATGTTTGCCTTTTGACGAAAGATCTTAAATCAGTGGCTAAACCTTATACAACACACGGGCACGATTCGTTTTTTCGGCAGGCGCTGTAGTAATATGACCATCCGAATCAGCCACCATCTTTGCGTTATTGATACTACTGATACGCTTGTCAATCAGACGAGCAAAATCGGCGCATTCATACCCGTCAGAATACAAATCGGCAAGATCGCTAATCAACGATGCGACATGTGCATGAGTAAAGTTTGCCGAAATGATTTTTTCGGCAGCCGCCTTGAACTCATCATTATCCACATCTACCCAATCGGGGGCCGTCTTGCCAAGATGAATGTAGCGCTGGTGTACAATATCAGCAATCTGATCAACACTGTTCGGATTCAATACATGAATAACTTCGTCAATACGTTCAGCACGAGTCCTGATTGTCGAATGGAGTCGTTGTGGTTCATTGATAGTCAATATCAAGATCCCAGAGAATTTGGCTGAATTGGTTGCATCAATACATGTGATGAACGTACTAGTAAGATTACTTTTTTCGCCAAGATTATTGCCGTCTATGTCATCAAACACAAAGATACTGCCCGGGAACATATTAAGAAGCCTGAACACATTACGCATCTTAATGGTGTCTGAAATGGCATCCGGTGAAATCCAGAAAACCGGTACGTCAGTGAACTGCATGATCAGCTTATGAATAGACACGGTCTTACCTGTGCCCGGATCACCCTGCAAAATATAGCCACGACGCTTCTTAGCATTCAAAATCGTACGGCATGTCTTCGCCATGTCTTCAAGATCAATATTCTTGATCTCAAAATTCACATCTACACGAGGTTCAGTGTGAATAGAACTACCGTCGATACGGATGATGTTTTTGGATACATCGACGGAATCGATGTAATTGGAATACACAATGCTTTCCACCATCGTCAGTATGTCGCTCCCGAGTGTATCCTCAGGAACATCGGCATTATGATAATCACCCATGCTAGTGGCTACATTGATATACGCAAATTCACCGGCATTCTGATTATTAGTATTGGCAGCCGGATTTTTAGATTGGACATATGTCAATTCCAACCCAATTACGGCGCCATTCAACTTCGCTAACATGTACGTCACATTAGGATGGGCATCCTTCGATTTGGCATCCGCCGGGGCTTCCACTTTCGTAATTGTAAAATGATATTTCGCCTGAGCCGCCTTGGTCATACTTACCACACTCTTGCAAATCTCCGGTGTAGCGTCGAGCTGACGCACACAGATATGATTGCCGTCACGGTATCCCATAAATTTTGCCAGATCGTCAAAATCAGTATGAGTCTCATAACGCTGTGCGATAAATGTATTATTCACCACAACACTAGCCTTGGCAAGATTCAGCGCAGTATCAACAACATTAACATATCCACGAACAACACTACTATTTGTGTTTGCCCTGACAATACCCAGAATACTTTCCAGCAGTCGAGACCCAACATTCAAATATTTTGCACTGTTTTCGCCACATACCTTACGTTTAAGATAGTTCAGCTTTTCTTTAGCAGTTCTACCCACCCACATATCGCTGTCAATTTCGATTTTCAACAGCATATCACCCAAATCACGCAGAAGCTGGGCCGGTTCAAATTCATTCATCATACAGCTACCCTATTACAACTCACCTTCTTCAGTTGGCATATCATCGTCACCTTCGAACGAAACCTCAACTCTGGATGTGGATCCACCATACTTCCACGTTTTGATACATACACGTATCACATTCAGAAAAAACGCAGCAAACATCAGCGTCTTCAAAACAACAATAATTTTTTCGTGTGTATTACGATTCATACAAACCTCGAACAAAATATAACACTTTTAACACTTTTCGTCAACTACCGTATATCAATAGCATTCAAAAAATCATTAATCAATGCAGGCTCATACCCAATATCACCCGTTTGAACGGTAATAGGGACACCTAAATAGATGGCAAGCGACGGAATCATGCCACGACGCCCATGGCCAAGATGGATTAAATTTCGGGCGGACCTGATTTCAGTAGTCAACGACAATAGGCTGCGATTGACCGGAACATCTATACTGAAGCCCATATCCTTTAAGAAATCGGCAAACATATGTAAATCCAGTGGATCGGCGACAGCTACACGAATTGATTTGGCCTTATCGATTGAATCCCAATCAACCCATTGATCCGTACCCACAACGTCACCGACAACAGTAATATCCGCATCACATAAAGGAAGCCGTGTCACACTCGGATCAATGGGATAACTGTTTAATGTCACAGTCTGACGACGTATAACCGGGTGATCGAAATTACCAAGGTATATTATACGGACGGCAGATTCCAAATACGGAAGATACGCATCATTCCAATCATGCACGACGTAAATCTGTCTCTTAGCATCCTTCGTATTCATTATGCGGCCATCACCGGCATGACATACAACAATATCATCAGTTGGTCCATCGGAAAACCGGCACTCATGCATATACTTCATGCAGGTGAAACTTAATGCATTGAACTTTGAGTATCCGTCGGCTTCAAAGACATCTTTGCTAAAGAGCATGCTTTCTCCCGGTAGGCATTTATTTCTTCCAATTGGGCGATAGACAAATCAGAAATCGGCTTAAAAATTCCGTCAATAAACTCGACCACATATTCGGGGCCATCTTCTTTCAGGACTTCATCCAATATCTTGGTAAACGTCATTTCACCACTGCGGTCAATGTCATAAATGGTAGTATCAATCGTCAGGTAATGCTCATTGGTACAATGCCATTCCAATTGGACACTTAGACGACCGAGACGGTCGTACTTTGTAATTAGAGATTTCAACGATACATTTCCAGCAACGTAATCATGCAGATCATCGTCGGTCATTCGTCGAATACATGCACAACGGCGTCTATTCTCGACATAAACGCTAGACTTAATATACTGCATTGTATTTACCACCGGGTGAAACAAATGGTATACAGTTCCACGATCTGTATTTCGTAATATCGGACCAACAAGCCGCTGGCATTTTACCAAGAATGCATCGTCCTCGGCGCCCCAATTATTAAAGTCTTCATCAAACCCACCAATGGCGTCAAACGTGGCCTTTGTAAATACATTGCAAAGCCCAGTCTGTCTGGTAACATGCACACCATGGTCCTTAGGACCCGGTGTCAATGGCTGTCCGATGACCACACGGCGGGTATCAACCTCTTTCAAGTAGATGGCCTCCGAATACGGAAACACCAAGGAGCCCTTGTTCCAGTTGTTACGAATATACTCGATACAAGCGTCATCAAGGTATGAATCTGCGTCGCCCATCACATAAGCCTTATAGTCCGGATTAGATCGCACGGCTGCATTCAATAGCTTCGGTTTGCAAAAATCACCAGTGATCGCCACTGGGATATGAATAAAGCGTTCGCCATATTTCGATCTAATCTCGCCGAATATGTCGTCAGTTGGATTCTGTTCTGCGACGCACAAATCGGCGTCAGGAAACCGAACCATAAAATTGTCAATCACAGCCATAATATTGCGTGACCTAAACATATTTCCTTTATTTAAAAAGGCAGTGATAATCAAAAAATCGCCCATAGCCGCACCTGTTTATATGGTTCAATGCATAAAAATATAGCAAAAATGGCCTAATTTTCAACAAAGGATAAACTTTACCACAAAGAAAACAAGGATTTACGATGTCATTTAACGGAATTCACAATCTCCGTGACGCTAAAGAGAGCGTCAAGTACCAGCCATGGCAACTGGCTGAGATCAAGAGATGTTCTGAAGACCCTATCTACTTCATCAATACATATGTGTATATCAACACGAAGGATAACGGAATGCAGCTATTCAAGACATGGCCATTCCAGAATGAAGCTATCAAGCGTTTCCTAAAATACCGTTTTAACATCAACCGATGGAGTCGTCAGGTCGGTAAGTCGACAATCGTTCGTGGGTTCATACTTTGGCATGCCATGTACCATAGTGACCAGCTGGTAGCAATGCTCGCAAACAAACTTTCTCTAGCTAAGGAACAGCTACAGCTACTGCGTGACTCGTATGTTGCACTCCCGTACTGGCTGCAGCCCGGTGTCAAGCTATGGAACAAAATGTCCATCCAGTTTTCAAACAATACCCGTATAATCGTGGCGGCGTCGTCACCTGACGGTATCCGTGGTTTCTCCCCCAACCTGCTATATCTGGACGAATTCGCATTCCTACGTTCAGGCATGGCCGATGAATTCATGGCATCAGTATTCCCGGCCATTTCATCAGGTAAGAAAACCCGTGTGATCATCACAAGCTGTGTCACTAAAGATACAATGGTATTCACACCAGACGGCATCAAAACCGTTGACGACTTCATTATTGACGATGGCCGCCGCCTTGGTTACGAGGTACCGGATTATCAGGTTCTGGGCCGTTATGGAATGAATCGTGGCCACATCATGCATAATGACGGCCATAAGGCGACGAAGGTTGTGGAAACCCAATATTCAAGCATTGAATGCTCGCTAATGCACAAGTTCTGGGTTTGCCGTGATGGTGAATACAAATACATGCGTGCGCATGAACTGAAGCTAGGCGACTACTTGATGGTACGGTATGGAATGAATTGCTGGGGTAATGATGAAATCAACTATACCCAACATCATGACGGATTAAGCATAAACGCAATAACACCTGACTTGGCATATCTGTTTGGATTATATATTTCAGCAGGAGATATTAAGGATCAAACGTTATGCTTAACGATCGATGATGACATATCTACTTTGTTACGCAAAATGAACCTGACAAATTATAAGCGTGACCAATTCCAATATCAGATTGCAAGCGCCGATATAGTAGACCTATTTAAGTTCGTTGGGTTCAATACCAAATTGCCAGCAACCCAAAAGGAAATACCCCCACGCTTAATGCGTATGAGCAAAGAATGCACGGCAGCCATGATTCAAGGCATGATGGATGGCAATGGTTGCACAACGGCGACACGTAAGCGTATTTCCTACACATCCACATCGCACAAGCTGATTAAGCAGCTCCGCATGCTTCTATTGAACTTCGGTATACTGTCGGCTATGGATGATAAATATTCTCACGATATTGGCGGTAAACCAGCCCGAGAGTATGTACTACAGGCAACACGAGATAACCCGGCCCATTACGATATTATACCGTTCTCGGCACAGGAAATCAGACGTCTTAAAAAAACGAACGTGCTAACTAAGGACATGATCAAATTAACCGACGGATGGCGTGGAAAAGGTCAACAGCATTTAAGCAGGAAACTTATTCTTGACATAAAGGCTCAATTACCACAAGACATTATCGATGCGGAGCCAGTGTTCCAGAACGCAGAACCCGATTTTGTGTGGGCCCCAATTACCAAACTTACAGATAGCGAAAACGATGTATTCGATTTCTCGCTAAATGACGACAATTACGGCGGCGAGCAGTGGGCTCACTCGGTCATTTACAATGGTATAACTGGTAGGCAAACTCCCGCCGGCCTTAACCACTTCTACCGAATGTGGGAAGATGCCGTCGAAGAAAGTACCGCTTCCTACCACGACCTCATGTCCAAGTATGTCAAGTCCACAGTTCTGTGGAGCGAGGTTCCGGGTCGTGACCAGCAATGGGGTGTAGACGAAATGGCCCGTATCGGCGAACAGAAATTCCGACAGGAATATGAATGCGAATTTGTGGGTTCTGCAGTCACACTTATCGACTATAAAATCCTCCAGAAACTCAAGGCATCCAAGCCTATCGCAATCCCGAACATTCCCAAAGACTATATGGTCAGAATGTTTAAGCGTCCAGAAAACAAGCAGAAGATGGAGGTTAACAAGTGGGTTTACGTTGCATCAATCGACAGTGGCTACGGTATCCGAAAAGACTATCATGTTCTTCAGATTCTATTAGCCAAGCACAGTCTTGACGCTGAGCAAGTATTCGTAATGTCATCTAATACAGTGACCATCGAAGACTTCTGTTCACTTGCATACAAAATACTGAAACTATACGGAAACCCACCGTTAACAATCGAATTCAACGGTCCGGGTTCACGAACATACGGAATCATGTTCAACCAGTTAGATTACGAGAATATTGTAAACTACGATAACAAGTTACACGGTCTATGGGCGACAAATGCGATCAAGCAGACAGCCGTTATGCTATTAAAGCTATATGTGCAGCGTTTCTATCTAAAGCTGCATGATGAGGCTACCATTACCGAACTAATGTCATTTACCCAATTGACGGTAAATAAATGGGGTGGTAGCGGCGGCAACCATGACGACAATGTGACGGCACTATACTGGGCCATCTACTACATGGCATCAGAATTCTTTGAAGGTGAACAGAAGGAAATGCGGTTCATGGATGGTCTAGAGCTGGCATTTGCGTCTGCCGACAATGGCGATGCAGAGAATGCGGCAATCGAATTCATGAACGACGACTATGCAAAGGCAGAACAAGCTGCAATGGGAGCATTAGAGAAAACATCTGGATTCGAAAACCAACGCTAACATATAAACTACAGGTAAATTTATAGTGAGAGCGCACATGTTTAACGAACTCGAACAATTGAAACAGTTGACCCGTTCCATCGAAATGGAATCCATTGAAATGGAAGCATCTGACCCGGATCTTGGCGCCGTCATTATCGATGGCGTCATGGACAATTCACCATACGTCAAGGGAGACCCGTGCTTTGTGGCCGTCATTGAAGGTCAAGGCAAGAAGGAATCCAAGGCAGACGCTGACGACGAGAAGACCGATGACGAGAAACAGCCCAAGCACGTAGGTAGCTCCGGCACCCCGGGTAAAAATACCACCGAAATTAAGATGGGTGATACTAAATCCACCGCACCTGCAATTTTCGAAAAGAATGATACGGCCGAATCCGTGGAAGAATGTTTCCTGAGCGGTGTTGGATCAGCAATGAAACAGGGTATGCACCGATTTGAATCATGTGTCGACGGCCCTGAAGCACTTCTGCAACCGGGAACATTCGCCGCTCCAAAGCATTGTGCCAACGGCAAACCGGTAATCATGTACATCACAAGCAATGATGGCGGCTACATCAAGGCAAGCATGCCGACCAAGATCGAAAGCAATTACGCCCATAGCGGAAATGGATGCTGGCCAAAATTCATTTTTGAATCTGATGAGCTGACACCGATGTCCGACATTTCCAAAGATCAGATTCATGATGTCATCGCATTCAATGATAATGCGTGTGAAAACGACCTCTGCGCATGTAAGTCTGGCTTTGACGGTGAAACTCCAATGAAGCAGGCACAGGAAATGGCACAGTATGGACAGCAGGATAAGCCTCAGGAACATGTTGATATCCGTAAACTTTCCGATCTACTTGATATAATTTCAGGTATCGAGACCCCATTTGCCGACCAAGACACAACAGTATCTACGCCAGTCATGGTATCATACAATGACGACGGGTCAATCAGCGCACAGCAGCAGAGTGTTACTGTAAAGAATAATGGCGGCAAGCATGTTGCACCATGGGGAAGCTCTATGCTGGAGTTCTAATATGGCATTACCTAAAATTATATATGATAGTAGTTGTCCGGTCTGTTCGGAATACATGCGTCTTGTAAAAAACAAGATTTCCAAGACAGAGACCAATGGTCCAAAGGTCGAGTACCAGTCCAGCGATGGTCAGGCATCCGACTTTGAATACATCACCGCAAGCGGCAAGTCCTTCCAAGGCGTCGCTGCGATAGATGCGATGGCAAAGGATTTCCCGGTCATCAAGGACTATATGTGGATGCTTCCGTCAGAATATAAAACGGCCGGCCTGAAAATCGCATACAAGGTCGGTAGCGTCGTCCGTAAAGTTCTAGGCACCGTAAAGAAAGGTTGCAACTGCGGCGGCGGAAAACGTAAATAGGTCAATGAATATCAAAAGGCCACCCATTGCTGGGTGGCCTCTTTTTATGCCTCTTTTATGCCTCTTTGAGGTATTTAAGCAATACTGATGGTGACTCCCTCAACCGCCACCCTCAGTCCAAGCACTACATGAACCTGTCCGTATTCGAACGAGCATGTAATCTTAGATTCATCCACAGCACGGGGAATGTGATACGACACTTCGTGCTTTCCGAGAAGATAGTCTGGGATGTTGATCTGTGATTCAATTTTAGGGCGTTTACCCTTCGAACCCTTGACCATCCCCTTGATACTATCGCTATATGTATTTCGTGTATACACGATCTTCACGTCGTTTTCCGGCGTAAGACTGATACTAACATCGTTCTTTTTTACGCCCGGCAAGTCTACAATGACATGGCATTCATTATTAGTCAGCACCAATTCAGAAAACGGTTCGTCCAGATAAAACTCAGATTGCGAATCACCTGAAATCGGAATATTCTGCGCCGGAGCAATAGGAGGTTGCTGAGGCTGCGGGTAATATTGTTGCTGCGGCGGGTAATACTGCTGTGGCGCCTGTTGCGCCGGCGGTGGCGGCATCTGCGGATTAAACGGCTGTTGTTGCGGTCTAGGCGGTTGCGGCGGCATCTGCTGAGGCATATTGCCGACACCACGGCCACGCTTCACGTTAATCTGTCCGTCAATAGGGTTGGCCGCCGAAATACGTGCGGTCTCCTGCTGCATAGCCGCAATAGCCGCTGGGGAAATTTTAGACCCGTTTTCAGTTCCATCCATAATAGTCGATGTGTAATCAGGCTGGCCAGTAAAGATCAAAGTATCTGAATTATCCATTTTTCGTCTTCCTTCTAGTTTGACAACTTCCGGTGTTTCATCATCATTATGTGACGTGCCGAAAAGTTTCCCAAGCAAATTCCCGAAAATTCCCACATATCACTCCAATGAATTTCGTAGTTCGGCGAATTCCGGTCGCTTGCGCAGTTTAGCCAATGCGGCATTTTTTGCACGCCTGATTAACTCGGTACTAATACCACGTTCGTCGGCAATCTCGGCAGCGGATTCTTCGTATCCGTCAAACCCATATATTCTGCGTAATAAATTATTCTCTTCTGGGCTTAATGTAGACTGCATCAGTGAAAAAATGCTGTTTTGAAGCAATTCCTGTTCATGATTCGCATCAGTACGTTCTGACGACGGTACTACATCACTAAGAGTTGACGACTTGTCGGATGTATCAGATGAATTCACTGGCTGGTCAAGCGACATTGGCATCGACACGGCATTTTCAGCAAGATCGGCATACGACACCCCATCAAGGCTTTCGCCATGCTTCTTAGCCTTCAGCACACGTTTTCGCATGCGAACCGGAACATGCACCATATCGCTATTCTGGACAATCAGGTCCATGTGGCGACGGATCTCCCACACAGCAAATGACCCAAACTTCACACCAATAGTATGATCATACTTATGAAATGCTTCAATCAACCCAAGCTTACCCTCGGCAAAGAAATCGTTTATCGGCATCCCGGTATTCTTCTTATAGTCCTTGGCCAACTTCAGAACAAATCTGAGGTTTGATTTAAGGATGCTGGTCATCAGCTCTTCCTTGCGGGCCGGATTCTTAGTCAAGTGGTATTCCTTAAAACAAGCTTCTTCGGCAGCACGTCCAAGAATCTTGTACTTAACTGTTTCTTCAATTAATTGCTTAGTGCTGATATCCTCTTCGAAAGTTTTCATTTAGCGCCTACCATGGCATGTTATGCGCTAATATAGAATTTTTAAAAACAAAATTCAAGCTGCACATACACATTTTACAAACATTTTTTAAACTTTTTCGCAACAGTTTATAAACTCTTTATCATGAATACGAAACGCCTAGACATTCATGGGTCGTTGATCCTCAATTCTGACCAAGAAGCCTTCAGATTATTACTGAGCAAGGCTGTCCCAAAGCTTGTCAAATACACAAAGTCAATAGACGTCGGCAAGCAAACAAACAAGCCGGGATATGAATATCAGGATTACGTCATCACGATCAAAATGAGCCATGACAGGAATTCCTATGAAATATTCCGCAACAGGAACGGCGCCCTCGTATTCGCAGTTATTGACGGTAAAACAGTGAGCATCAACCATGAATACGTATTTATCGAAGATCACATCGCATCTTTAATGAAGGATCAGAATGGCTAAAGAGCAAGGCATAAGTGTCAGGGGCGTTATTATCGAGGAAATGGGTAATGCCTTTTTTAAAATCCAGATCGAATCTGGACATCATGTGCAGGCCCGTGTATGCGGCCAGATGGTAAAGCACAATATACAGGTACATCGTGACGACTCAGTTCTAGTTGAGATCAGCCCATACGACCTAGAACGTGGCAGAATTACATGGGTCTATAAATAAAAAATGCCGTTATATCATTTTCAACCATTTTGCACAATAGGGTCATCTATTATCAATGATTGGGTGATTTCCTGCTTCAACGACCTGCACTGTTCTTGTGTTTCAAAGAACTGTAACCTCAAGTCTTTGGGGTGTGGTTCGGAACCACTACCTTCCCTACAGCATTCACTGCAAGGGCAAGCTTCAACGGCATATCTTGCCGCAGTTTGCTGTGTAGCAAAGCCATACAGCCACAGGCCGTAGAAACGTAAGTTTCTGGCCGCATTTACATCTCTATCGTGATGGAAGCCACAGTGAGGGCAAGTCCATTCACGAGTAGTAAGTTTCAAATCTTCTTTCTTGTAGCAACCACAGTTTGAACAATACTTACTGCTTGCATAGAACTGGGGCGCCTTGATTAGATGGATGTTGTGCCATCTGCACTTGTATTCCAACTGAGTATGAATTCTGCCAAAGTTTGCATCCAGAATAGATGAAGCCAGCTTGCGGTTACGGCTCATATTCTTAGGCTTCAATGTCTCGATGACAAGCACCTTTGGTGCAAGTTTCCGAGTCAGTTCCGTAGTACACTGGTGGGCTGAATTAACACGGATATTAGTTATCTTACGATGAATCCTAGCAAGTAGCTTAACTGCCTTCTTGCGGTTCTTGCCACCTTTTCTTTTTCTAGTTACCGAGCGTTGTTGCCTTTTCAAACGGGTTAAGTGTTTTCTATAAGCAATAGGATTATGTATGGCCTCACCATAGGATGTGATGGCTAAATCCTTGATGCCGAGGTCTACGCCAACTATATCGTACTCATCATCCGTGATTTCTATTGTTTCGTTAACTGGGACTATATCGGTAACATAGGCAAACGATACATACCATCTATCTGCTGTCCTAGATATGGTAGCCATAGACAAAGGCACTTTATCCACTCCGTCTGGAATAGCGATATAATCTTTTTCTTTCAGCTTGACCTTGCCTAGAGTAGGAATCTGCACAAAGTCCCTTCCGATATAGACTGAACCAGTCACACGGAAGCTGTCATTGATGCCAAACTTATGGAATCGTGGGTGCTTACCCTTGTTACTGAAGAACTTCTTCCACGCAGTGCCAAGGTCTCGCAAGGCTTCCTGACCGCAACACTTAGAAAGCTCAAGCAGCCATTCGTTACCTTCCAGCCTCTTGTAAAGTACCCATTCCTTATGCCAGTCTATCGGAGTACCTAGCTTGCACTTGGGTTTGGTTCCTTCTGGGACTAACTTCTTGGCTTCCTCGTAGGCAGCGTTCTGCTGGGCAAGTTTCCAGTTGTATGCCCTGCGTGCGGCAGCACAAGAGCGGATGCATACCCGTTCCTGTTCCTTGGTGAGCCGTAGCTCTATCTTTCTGCCACACTGCTGTTCCATATTAAAAAATCCTATTCAGAATCTGGTACATTCTAAATAGGATAGGTGGTCATAAGACCATCAAAACTCAATCATCAGAATAGTACCAGTATTCTAATTATACATATAGTTTATATATTATTTCTCGTAGATGTATCATCAAAATAAGGTAAAATGGTACATTATTGTGTAAAATATTGTTTACGGCTGATTACCCCCTTCCGGGGGCACATTCATCTAAACAGGTTTAACCTACTTCTTAGATTTCGATCCACGCTTAGTAGTGGTTTCTGCTTTTTTAGCGGCCGACTTTTTCGTGTCCTTAGCCTTCTTTTCAGCAACAACCTTGCTAGTCTTTGCCTGCTTAGTAGTCTTAGTCTTAGTATTAGCAACCTTGGTCGACTTATCCTTTACCTTGACGGCGACCTTACGGGTCTTTCTTGGCTTCGGGGTAGCCGGCTGATCAAGGTCAACCGTTTCCAAGTCAGCACCAGTGGATACTTCAGCAGCAGGAGCGACATTTTCGACAACAGGTTCAACAGCAGCAGGTTCAACAGCAACAGGTTCAACGGCAACGGCAGTATTTTCCGGGGCAACCACGGGTGCCGGATCGCCCATGACAATAGTATGCGCACCAGCATCGGGTTCGCATGCCGTCTGTTCAGGACATACGTCGATTTCAAATGCATCAGACTTCTTTACAACCTTAGCGACAGCATACACTGCAGCGACAATAGCGGCGAGAACCGCAACAACAATAATACATGTAATCATGATATATGATCTCCTAGTTAATTAACTAGCATAGAAATTATACCATTTTGCAAAAAACAAACAAGAATATATAAACTATTTGCATGAGCAAGAATAAAACTACACAGGAGATGGTAGACACCATGCTGGATGAACCCGTTGTCATCGCATCAAAATCTGCCAAGGAAGAAACGCCAGTTGAAAACGTCAGTACCACTACTGTCGTAGTCGCTGCCGAAGAATCAGCACAAACACATCGTCCGACACCCAAGAAACGTGTCCGTGTACGCAAAAAGGCAACGAAGAAGCTCTCCGCTGCCATCATCTGTGCCGATCCGTATATTCGCAGATTTATTTAATCAATCGACGATTCCGGTTCAGAACCGATAGTGAATCTATCACGCAGTTCCATTGAAACGTTAAACGGTTTAACGATCTTCTTACCAGTACGGGGATCGTTTTCAGTGTATCCCAAGAAGCTGGTTTCCAACGTAATGTCGGAATCTTCCATAGCCTTGTCATAGTTCAGCACACACTGCAGCACGACCTGCTTAGACGATCCAAACATTTCATCCTTGACCTTGATGGTTTTCTTGCTGATCTTCAAAGAGGTCAGGCGCATGTCGAACTTCATGCCAGTCTGGTTATAGTTTTCGTCAGACCCGAAATCAACAGTGAAATACAGGTCATAATCCAGCAAAGACACCGGAAGACTTGTCCACGGATTATCATCGGCTACATTACTAACGCAATCTGCAAGGCGGCCAAGCGCAGCGGTATCACCGGCCCACTTAGACAATTCCTGTACCATCTGGCAAATTTCGTAGGTATCCATCATCTTGATGGCACCCTTCTTAATGACATTGCCCTTAACATTTGTAGTGGCATTCTTTGTCAAGGAACCAGTAAATTCCAATTTCAGTTTTTCGCTCATAATTGATACCTGTTCGTTCTGGCCAACACCGGCCACAGCAATATGTTAGCAAATTTTTTATAAACTGTCAATGGGCATATACAGGAAGCTTTATGAATATCGAATTGTCAGAACTATTAGAAGAGATCGCAAAAAGAAACCCAACCATAGTAGAAGCTGTATCCAGCATGTACACAACCATTTTCGAAGGTGCTGACACCGTGATGCCCGGCCCAGAACTAGGTACGGCTGAACAAATGATCCCCGGCGCCGAACACCCGCAGATGTCATCCAAAGACACGACAGACATCCTTAAAAGGGTAACAAACAACCAGCAAGACGCTGTCCCGGGAGACAAAATAATTGGCCTCAGTGACAAGATGGGTATTGAGCAAGATACAAATGGTCTGTCCAAGAGGGATACACAAAATCTTGACTCTGCAATCGCAAGCGTAGCTGCCGATGCACTAGACTTTTCGCTTCCCAAAGAAGATCCTAGTCTAAGTAAAGCAATCCATACCGACGTATCGGATGACGATTCGTTACTACCTCCTGACGATTCGTTACTACCTCCGTCTGACGACATGTTACAGTCCGACGGAGTCCCGCTAGACGAACTTGAAAATGATCTAATCGATCAACTATAACAAAAAGCCCCGGAATACCGGGGCGTTTTCATTATCCATTGAACATTCGGAACTTTGCGTGTTTGGCATTTTCCTTGCGCTTTTCTGCCTTAACAATATCACGCACTTCCTTACGGGTTTCCTTATCACGAGTCTTAATCTTCTTCATGATAGCCTTACGCACGGTCTCGTTGTATTCACGGCGCTGCTCGGACACATTACCGTCCTTGATGAACTTATCGATATCGCCAATAACCTTGGACACCTTTATTTCTTCATCATTCATGGTATTCAACGCAGTAATACGTGCGTTGGTTTCTTCACGAACATTCTTGACAGCGGCGTCAATGCGGTCCCATATACCAAACAGACTGTCAAAGTTCTCGTTGATATACTTATGCAATGCACTGGGCGCCATGGCCTGCTGCGCTACATTACCTTCAGGAATCCAACGGTCCGCCTTCCATGACTTACCTTCTACATGAATCGGTACAATTTTCAAGCGTCCATCCGCATTAATTCGGACCAATGTCATATGTTCAGTATTGGCGGCCCAGTTAATACACTTACGTTTTGCCACACCATTATCAGAGAATCCAAGGCTTACCGTTTCCGGGCATTGAAAAACGACACCCCAGTAATACCCCTTTGTATCCGCCGGGTTGATCTCGGACAGCTTATTGGTATAGATGTACCCATTACGTCGGCCACCCACTTCTTCAGTTTTCGAGTTGGTATCAACCTTCCAGAATGCATTGATATTAGGCAATCCATGATACACTTGAGTTTCGCAAATAGATCGGGCCTCCAATTCAGACTGCATCATGTCGATGTACCATTCGTTGTCCGCCTCTTCCTGCGGATCATTTGTGTGGTAGAACAGATTCAACGTACCATCAACAAATTCAATCCAGTCCTTATCTTCGTTCTGGAAATCATACTTACCAAACCAGTCGGTATATGCCTGCTGCGCCTGTGTAGGCAATTCCACCACACGAGACATGCCATTGAACTGTATAGGATTGAAACCATAATCATGACACTTGTTCATGATCCAAAAATCAAGGATGAGGTCCTTGTGCGTCTGCCAAGTAACGCCATCGTTTATGTAGTTAATCAGACGGATGCCTGCAAGTTTCTTAGCCTTCATATCAACCTCTACCATAGTTTATACATCGAAAACATTACCAGCATCGTATAAACTATAAGAAAACGTAATTACGAAGGTATAAGATGATCGATATGTACGACCTCCCAACAGAAGCAGAAATGGCAAAGGATTTGTTCGAATCTGCTAAGAAACAGAAATCTGAAATCAAGGTTAATGAAATCGAAACCAAGACCATCTTCCCGTTCTGGGAACCGCACTCTGGCAAGGGTATGGTCGACGTACTGTCCGATAAGACTGGCGTTGTGAAGGCCAAGGATGATTTCAAGAGTACCGACGTTGGCACGGCTTGGACTGACTTCCTGAAGAAGGTAAAGACCGCTGGCAACAAGCCTGTCACTGAAACCGATACATTCGGTTCAGTTGTAGTGAATTCGTATGCGGCAAAGCCGAATCCGGACAAGCTCGTTGGTTCCATCAAGGCACTCAAGAAGACCAATGTAAAGGATATGAGCGGCAAGACCACGTCCAAGACCGAAGAACTCGGAGTATACAAGGTACTCGCAAAGTCCAATGCAGCCGAACCGAACCCGGATAAGCTGGTAGGCATTGTCAAGCCGATTTCAAAGAAGGCACTTGAAAACTTTACCAAGAAGCCCAAGGTTGTTGATGTCAGTGGCTGCAAGGTCGCTATCGGAAAGGACTTCTTCAAGGAAACCAAGCTGTGGGAAGATGCATACGAAACCCCATGCAAGGTTGCCGGCAAGAAGGAACCAAAGGGTCCTGCCGTCGTTTGCGACAAGACCGGTATCGTAAAACCACCCAAGAGCAAGTAATACATGGAAAGCACAGATTACTTAGTAAATGAACGCAGATTAACCAGAAATCCGGTGCCAGTGCATCAGGGTTTCTGGCGTCTACGTATCGGGCCTCTCCCGGCAAATTACAAGGAAGAACGTAAATCTGTAACCGATCCATATACTACCGATGCCCCGGAAACAATCAACGCACATATCAAAGACTTTGTATGCCCGGGGTTAACATGCTCATTCGCCAAAGAAGGCCATTATAAGTTCGTGACGAACATTCCTACGCAGGAAGACAACCAGTATGATGAAACGTTCACCGTATCCATGCTGGCCGACAACCACTACGAAAACTGGTGGGCAATCAACCGTTACATGGAGGTTGTCCAGAGTGGCCGCACCGATGCAAATCCGATCAAAAACAGGGCTCACCGTGTCTACGGTCGTGATGGGATATACAGAAATCGTTTAACATACATTCCATGGATTGATTTCCATGCGGCCGACGATGTTGCCCAAGAATACATGATTGTTCGCTTTGAACGTTGCCGTTTCCAGACACTTTCACCGCTGCAGCTCAAGCCCGGCGCTATCGACCCGATTACATTCAACTTGACAGTCAAGTACGAGATCCGACGTGTCATCCGTATGCCAGACCCAAACGACTTAATGGAGGCAATCTGCGTTTCGCAGGGATCTGACTCGTACATGAAATACTAATTGGAGGTAAAATGCCTAACTACCAAAAGGGTACATTATCTGGTATCAACCAATCGTATGACACTGCCATGAAGGATGCTGAGCAGCGTAAAACATTCAATGATAGCCAGATTGGCTACTACATGAATAAATTTTACGACAACGCCCGTGGTCATTTGATCAACAAGTATCATGTCGGCCTGTGGGGTGACTACGTATATGAGGCATTGCGTGTAATGGACCGAAACAGTTACGCTGACAAGTATACGTTGACAAATACAAAACAGTTCAAGCAAACAGGCGATTTGCATATCAATACAGCATTCAAGAACTGGGCCGACTTATTCTACTCGAAAGAGGCCCGTGTACTCAATATGTATTGGAATGCCAACAAGGTCACAATGGGTTCGTCTACAGCAAAACCGACTAACCTAAATATCGATAATACGAAGACGATGATGTACCCATTGATCCTAAGTGATCAGGGTCCCAAAGAACTGAAAATCCATGTCGTCGATGATCCGTACATGATGTGGTATCAATTCTTCAACGCATTGTACAACGTACAATTCAGCCCGCTCGTTTTGAAGGCCCGTAGTACATGGCAAAAGATTGTTATTGCCGTTGACTTATACAACGACGCAACGACAACAACCCGAAGCGACAACTTCAAGGAAGCGTCCAAGGGAAACCAGTTTACCACGGACATTTCGTTGGCCCAGATGTTTGAATTCAATTCTTGTGTATTGACCGGCGCACCGCAGGTAAACCCGTCATACGATGAATCGAATCCATTCTCATTCGATGTATCGTTTATGTTCCCGAATGCATTCCAAGGAACCTGCAAGCAGCAATTGCGCTACCTAAGAGACAATACCAACGATGGTTGCGACGGCAATGCAATAACGACCAAAAACGGTGGCACCTATCAAGTCAGCTTTTATGAGGAATCATACAGTTCGATTAAAAAGCGTGGCCCGTTATACGAAGCGTTCAACGAAAGCGATTACTATAAAAATTACAGCAATAGATATTTTAGTTCCAAGAAGGTCTAGACCACAAAAAACTTAGGAGTCAACTTTTCAGTCACCAGTTTCTTAGATAGACTGGTGACTTCCTTATTTAGTATATCTACATGATCCAAATTATACTTGTCTTTGGGGCGTGCGTGGTCCTGATGCAATACCGCATTAGATCCATATGGAAGATAGAACATGTTAATGCGGCAGCTCCACGCAATATATGACAGGAAACTATCCTCGCCACCCCATTTGCCATCAAATGCAGGCGAAAAAATTCGACCGGCCGTATTGAAATACATTTCCATCATACGTCTGACCAATATAACCGCCTTCCTGTTAATCCCAAAATTGCATGACCATATCCCCATGCATTTTTTAAGTAGCGATGCATTATTAAACATTGTCCCATGCGAATCGAATAATCCAAGACTGGACATTTCATTTGAATATTCCCTTAGGTCACGCCAGTTATATTGTTTTTCTAATCGGCGGCCAATCGTAATCATAGGAATATCCAAGTCAAGCCATTCTTTATGAGCCTGAACAATAAATTCTTGCGGCGCACAGTCGTCATCCAAGAAAATAAACGAATCGCAAGTCTTCTCCGCTTCAACCAACCCCATATCACGACATTTGCCGGCAAGAAACCCGTCGCCTTCAGTATTTTTCACGACATGCACATAGTCAGGCAAATCGGTCGTAATTCGGTCTAATACAACAAATATTTCACATGGCTGCCGATGTAAACGAGCAACCGTATCATGAATCAACTTATCATTATGACATGGAATAATGACGCCGATCATTTAATCATCGTCTCCACACGCTGTCTGATATCCAATGTTTTATTGGCGCCATAATACTTGATCAATGATTCATACTGGCTATACATTTTGACATTAGTTCTTGTGAGCGGTATCTCTGAAATAAAGTTGTCAAACAAGGTATACACTAGCTTTGCCGACATCTTATATGCATCATTACCGACGATCACGATACCCCAGAAATCACTATACGGCGTATAATAAATACCCTCTCTAGCCATGGCAAGCTGAACAGGCATCTTCACCTGTTCCGATGTCATCTGGACACGATCAAACCGGCCACCCATATATTTCATATATGCGTCAATTCGGTTATCCATAACAACTAAGTTATCAGTGAAATCCTTATTCATTATCAAGCTAGTAATTTCATCAGGTTCAATCGGTGAATTCGGTATATCGTACGTATCCAAGAACAAGTTGCACAGTGCATTATAAGTCATGTTAGGACGGCAATACGTTTCACTATAATCTTCACCAAGATGATCAAATGGGCACTCATACGTAAATCCATGCATGGTAATATGAGACAGCTGAATTCCACGCCACCGTGTAATACCAATTGGTTTGATAAAGGTATCAACAAATTCCGATGGCATGGCATTCTTCATCACGGACAACAGCTTGGATGGCGAATTAACCTTATTTTCAAAGCATTCTGAGACTTCTTTACCATTGAACGCATTGCATACAGCTTCCCACTCAGATTCCTTCTCAAAGGTATTTTTATTCATCGGAAACTGGATTACACCATTTGACGAATTAGATATTTTGACCTTTTCGTACGGAATGTACATGTGGCGAGGATTATGATATTCAGTAAATTCAACTACAGGAAGCAGCGTTTCAATCATATCAGCCGTACGGCCGGATACCATATCATGGAACACATCCAATGGTTCACCCAGAACACCAGATGAACGGAACGTCACGTCATTTCCATTTATCTTCTGGCGGACCGCCTCAACAACAGCGTCAACGGAATACCCGATTATAGTTATATTCTCGCTCATATCACACCCCCGTCAGCCTGAATATACGGCAAAATATAGTTTTCAAGCCATTTTGCCTCTGGGAATTCAAACAGAATGTCAATGATTCGGCCATTATCGTCAGCAAAAACAATAGCAGGTAATTTCTGCATTCCTAAGTCAGTATAAATCAGGTTCTTTTCCGGATCATCCTCAATAACAGTTCGCACGCATCGAACAGGATTATCAAATAGGCCATATTTTCTGAACCAAGAGAACATCTCGTCAAACGCCGCCTTACACATCTTACACATGGTAGAGTCATCGTAGAAAATGAATACCCACATGATTACACGCTGTCTGGACGTCACATCGGCATACGCCTCTTTACCATAATCAAGCAAACGATGGGACAGAGTCCTATAACCGCTTTGAATAAATACATTATTACCACAGCAAGCTGACATCATAGATCCTATTAAAGATTACCTTTAAATTAGATCACAATACTAGGATCAAACAAACCCTTCATATTTTTTTCATTAGCTATCAGCCAGTTAACGCCTCTGGCCTTGCACCAAGCCGCAGCAGCTTCCCACTTGGCATAATTGACCATCACGTCCATGTTCTTTCTGTCATAATTCAGTTTACGTTTTGCATACCTATCAAGCTTCGCCTGATCAGTACACCCAGCCGGTGGTGGCTTAGGCGCCTTCGGCAATACGGAATAAGCAGTCGGCTTGATTTCAATCAAGTACTTGGCTTCTCTTCCATCAGGATACCGGCACTCAAGGTATATATCCGGCCGATAAATAGCCTGTTTCATATACACAGGCGAATTATATGCGATTGCAAATGGTTCATACCCCCATTTAGTGATAAACGGGTTGATGTCGCAAACAGCAAACATGGTATATTCCCAACGTGACTTTGAAATCGGCGGATCAATATTTTCCATGTACTTTTCAGGATGTATCAGCTTATACTCATCCTTATGGCAATCAGTATAATAATTATTAGCCATACGCCCCTACTTCAACGCATTGTTAAACATACGAGCATAATATGCCGCTCTAGGTTCCCCAGTATACTTACCAGTAAACTTCATATTGGATATCTTTTCATAGCGATCCCGATCAAAGTCATACGGGACTTCATAATCAACGACAACCGGGTTAGATGCACCAGTACCGTCGGCATTCATGTGTCCCATCGGATCATTCTCAAAAATAGACGGTCGACCGCCATCAAACGGAATGCTAGTAGTCGAATTGCGCAGGAAATTGGCAGCCAACTCTTCAGCACGGTTAAGTTTGTCCTGAACAAACAGGACATATTCCTTGCTGGTCGCATAGCAATTTGTGAAACGGACAAACTGGTATAAATGTTCGGTATAATACGGATCACCCTTCTCGCTAGACATTGTCGATACAATCTTCTTGCAAAGGCTTTCTTCACGCTTTGTAATCGGTCTGGTACCTGACGATGCAGCATTTTCCGTTTCGAGCGTATAGGCAAAATTAACCGCATCTGAAATCGAACTAATCTGGTTACTAGGCGCATCCATATTAGTATCGCCATTCTTCTTAGCAATATCACCAAATGCTAGACCATGGTTCAAATCATACTGATCAGCCAGTTCATCATCTTCAGATGTATCATCATCGTTATTCTTGCTCTTTGTCAGCCAGTTAAGCAGCAAATCAAGCGGGGATTCATTATACAATTCACGAAGAACGGTTTCTCGGGCTGTAGGCGCAGCCAATTCAGTTGCAAGGCACATGGTGTAAATATCAGCTTCCTGAGCACGGCGCCAATACTTATCGTCCAACCGCAAATCCTTATACACTTCCTTCATTCGGTTCTTGATCTTCTCGCCGATACCCGGACAAGGGAGTTCAAAACATCCTACCCATCCCTTCATGGTATTGATCATATCGATAATGGACATACCGTAATACTTATTGCCAGACTTAGAAACTTCGTTACTGTACACGAACAAACATTCAAACGGACCAAGCATCTTGATGAAGGCAGACATATCCATCTTATAAGTAAGCATACCAACATATGACTTGATAAGCATACGCAGAGGCTTAATAAGCATAGTAAAAATATAGACCAACCACGATTCCAGATAGCCAAAAATCATCATGATGTATTTTTTCACATATTTGCCAATCAGCTGTTCAAGACCCATCATCAATTCCGACGGATCCATGAACTTGAACTTTTCCTGAACACAAAGAATAACAGCACGAGCATCATGGCTGATGTCACCACCAGTCACAGGATCTTCAGTACACCCCATTAAATTAGCGATAATCACAGTAAAACATGGACAGGATTCCATCAAGCGTTGCAGTGCGCTCCAGTCAATTTTCAGCGAAAAATTCAATAAATCAAAAATCTTATCACGTAATGAGTTAATAACATCAAGAATGCAATACTTAATGGTTTCGGTAAAATCAAGCATGGCGTTTTCAAGTCGAAGCCTAGCGGCGTCAATCTTATTGAACCAAACAATCGCCGCCTTAATGCCGACATCAATATACCCCATCAGCATACCATACCATTTTTCTATAAAACCGCAGGCGGTCTTGACAAAATCTGGTGATGAAATCAACGTACTAATAGAAATGCCACTACTAACACCATGAAGAAAATCGGCAACCGAATCGATTGCACCGGACACCGTACTGAAAAGCGGAACATTGTCCTTGAGAAAATCATACAGTCTATCACTACAGTCTATT
Source organism: Fibrobacter sp. (assembly GCA_024399065.1). Taxonomy (NCBI): domain Bacteria; kingdom Pseudomonadati; phylum Fibrobacterota; class Fibrobacteria; order Fibrobacterales; family Fibrobacteraceae; genus Fibrobacter; species Fibrobacter sp. Next base: position 31,188 of record JAKSIB010000005.1, read on the forward strand.
GCGGCCAATGCCCGTGTACCGTCTTCTATGGCCTTCGAGGCAACATCCATACCGCCAGCCACCGTATCGATAGCGTCATCAAACTTGGTCAGCAAGCCATCATCATTTCGCTGCGGTTCCGCTTTCTTACCGTCTAGCGATGACGACGTTGACGCAGTCTGTTCAGCGCCAACTGCGGACGTACTAGCGGAGGTTTTGCCCTTAGCCGCTATGTTATCCGACGATTCACTATAACATTCCTGTTTCGTAGCCATTAGTATTCACCCGTTTCAAAATTTATCAAAGCAGTAGGCATCGGAAAGTCAAAATCACCCGGAGTCATAACTGGCAAGTCACTAATGCCGGTCTTTGACCTGATATGCCATATAAGTTTAGATACGATTTCATGTTGATAAGACGACAAATCTTCGGTAACAGAGCCAACAACCATAATAATGACAGCATCGACATTAGCCTTTCGGCCACTAATATTACTACCACTATATGCATATCCGTCATCAGACAAGTCGATGAACTGATAAAAACCATAGTTGCGTAAATGAGACTTGTCTGCATTGTCGCCAAGAACTTCCGGTTCGCCATCAGCCTTACCCACCAAGAAATGGGCCGAACAGTTAGAATTCGGGTCCATGATCTTATTCGCCATAACCGGGAAGCATTCGCCTTCAGTATGGCAAACCAGAATATGGGAAGCCTGCTTTCCGACACGCTTGATCACTTGATCAGTTCTATCCATACGAACAAATGTAGTACCCGATGTAACATATTCGCCATTCTTGTCAACCAATTCGATTTTTTCAAGGTCCTGTTCGACCTGTGGAACCGCAGTCGATGGTGATGCGGGTGTCACTTCAGCCTGTCCATGGAATGCATCAATCGTAGCCTGCGAAATATGCGAAACACTGAGATATTCTGAACCTTGTCCTATACCGGTATTTTCTCGATTATGACCGACAGGCATACAAGTGAATATATCAACCGTACCTTCAGTCAAAACATGTAGCACATTCTTACCAGAGCCATCCTTAGCCCCCATACCAGCATTTGTATGCGCAATACTAGATTCGTATGTTACATACCCATTATTATCCCAGATCATCTTGGAATAATTACCCGGGTTTGTAATAGTCGTGATGTGCGTCTTACGATTATGTTCATAAAAAAATCCGTCTTCGCCACAGTTTCCTACGGCAACATCCGGATATTCCGCATAAAATGCTGCCGGGATTACACTAGGCGTAGCTGACATTCCAAAATACCGGCCACAATGCGGATCGCCATTCTCAAAGCGAACACGCAGATAATACCCGATTTGAGGAACCTGCTGGATACCATTCATCAGAGCAGGATACACATGTACCTGTTCCTTATCGGTCAATGAATTAGTCAATCCAAGAATCTTGACACGAACTGCGCCACGATGCTCGGTATCGTTACTATCACCAACTACAACACACGTATATTCTCTATCAGGTAAACGTTCCATAACTACTTCTTCGCATTTTCGTTGCAGGCCTGAGCAATCTTGCCGAGTTCCTCAACAGTATTGTTAAATTCACTGTTACCGGGATGATTTGAAATCAACACCAGCGTGGTAATATAATCAGCATTCTGGTCGCCAACCATACCGCCAAGAACGCCACCGCTCAATGTTTCACGTTTAGAATATTTCTTTGATGCGACAATATATGAATCAGTGTAATACTGGTCCAATACTGCGTCGGCAGCATTCCCTGCGGTAGGCTTCAAGATACGGACAAATACACGAGATCCAATCGGAGGCCCCATAGAATTAAGCAACCCGACACAAAGCTTTTTACCATACTCCGCCAGAATTCGTGAACGAATGACATCAGCAATGGAATAGGTCTTATGCACATTGACCGCATAGCTAGTCACAAGGTCTGTCTCACCAATCACAATATTAGGCGATACGCCAAATTGTTCAGCAGCCTTTTCAGCCGGCATAGCGCCGTACTTATAGACAACCTTACTAAAACATTCACCATTACAGTTACTAATGTCGGCCTTTCCCTTGGATACAGTAGAAAACACTATGTTAGGAAACATCGCTTCAAGGTTATTTCCTGCATCATTCAAGCGTTCACTAATATTAAACAACCAAAATGTAGATCCGGTATTGGAATCCTTATACACGATCGACTCGGTCGGGCCGAGTGCATTCTGGCTATAAATCAACGCCTGAGGTACACCAACATCCTTTGCATTACCAAGGGACGATATCAAGAACGACGATGTGGTTTCATCAAATGCCCAGAACAGCCAGTCACCGTTCATAGACGAATGATTAACAATGCCATTTAACTTTTCTGGCAAATTATTGTTGATATTCTGCCACTGCATGTTGTCGGTAAAACTATTCGCCAGATCTCCGGTAATAAGATTCGTATACTTCAATTCATCGCCATAAGACTTCAAAATATCTACCATGGCATCAAGACTCGACCCGGTAACCGGGCCTGTCGTACATTTCAAGGTGGTTTCAGATGCGGCTTCAAAACGCACTTTAACCTGTAATGTGGATTCAGATACTTCCTTGTATGAGGCTTCCCTGACCACAATACTAAAACCGGTTCCATCCAATGCCGGGTTGCCTGTATTCAAGAAGATGATCGTACCGAACTTACCGCTTTCAACTTTAAAATCAGGGGCATCGTGAACCTTAAATTCGATCTTCCCATACGGTAATTTGCACATAGGAATGACAAGGTCAAGTGACGCAACGTCATTCACGTCGAACAATCTTGATCCAATGACAGCCGTAATACCGAAACTACTACCAGTTCTAGTCGCCATTATTCTTCTTCCTCATGGACTTCATTATACTTATTATGCCATGCTACAACACTGTCGACAGTCGGGACAACATAAGAACGATCGCCTTCGGCATCACTTAAAATGCCATTAAAGTTATCATTATAACCAAGCCAATCCTTGCTGCCCAATACAACTGAGTCAATAGCCGCACGATATTCACGTTCAAGTTCAGCTCCCTTGAATCCCTTCAAAATTAGTTCATTTCGAATGGACTCCTCATATGGCCGAATCAATCCACGCAACGCCATAGGATTCTTGATTTCATTGGCGGCAGCAAACGCCTTATACATTGTAGGTGTCCCATATTCCTCGCCTATAGCCAAGTCGAATCGGCCATTATGTACCATAGACACCTTAAAAATGCCTGAATACGAAAACTTCTTGTCACGAATACGTGGAAATGAACTGTTTTCCATTATGAACCCTCGCTACTACTTCTTCTTCTTCTTGGATGACGATTCTTTCTTTGTCTTCGTACGGTCAACATATTCCTCGAAGACCTCATTACCCAAAATAGATACAAAGTCTTTATTCGGGCCCGGCTGCATCCAGTAGTCAACCGTGACAGAAGCTGTTATCGTAATAGGAAGATGCGTACCATCTTTAGAAATAAATTGTTCTTTACTAGTTTTAAATTTCACATCTGTTATGACCATTGGCTCCAAGTCTAAATAATGGCCAATAGTGACTCGCACAGGTAACGGATTTGCAGTTATTTCACCGCCAAAGAACGTATTTATGTCATTATAAACATCAACGGCACCAGATGCGACCGTTTTTAACGCATTTTTACAAAATGCTAACGCATCTTGAGCAGTTGGTTTTACTGTTTCAACGACGCCATCAACCAAATCACTCACAGACGTTGCCGTGTCATTCACAACTTTTGTAACTTCTGATTTTGGGTCAATAAACGTATCTGCCGCCAAGTCTTTAGCCTCTTTAGCTTTCTCTAAAGCAGCCTGCGCAATATTACTCACAGCATTAGCTGTATTGCCATTCAATATACCCTGTGTAAACGCATCGATAAAGGCATTAACAACCTGCGCACCGTCCATATCAACTGGTCGCACATAGGCCATTCCAATAAGCCGCTTAATTGAAATTCGGCACATATTTTCCTGTTCGGGTAAATACCACGTAAATGTCAACGGCAATTGCAGGTTCATGTTTGACCCGGTGAATTTCTTAATGGTAACACTACCAGTCGAACTATTATTCACACCGGACAGGCTCATTGTGGTACTTGCAAGTGATTCGACGGAATCAAATACTTTTTTAGTTGCATTATGAACCATCTGGCCGGGCACCAAACCCGTAACACCCATTGTACCGGAATTTCCACCAGTCATTAGTTCACTGAATGCACTGAACCCGCTCTTACGGTTTTCCCGCACCCAATTTGTACTCAATCCTAGAACCGCTGCACACCCATCAGACAGGATTCCATAAAACGGCTCATAAATATTATATCCCTTATTAAGAGCTATGGAATCCATCATCATTGAACGTAATCTATCCAAATCCTTCTGGAAGCCGCCCATATATTCTTCACGGGCCATAGAATCCATTACTTCAATTCGCACCACATTCGGCTTGACAAGGCGGTTTCCTTCAGCCATCTGTGAGTCCTGATACAAATGGCCATTACGTGTTCTATACTTACTCCATTTAGTACTCAATGACATCGTTTACCCCCCTACGCCATACAAGTTATCCACAGTGTGCTTCTGAATATCAATAAGCATTTGACGATAATCATCACTGGTTAATGCGTTCTTCATTCCCTCGGCCATCGTTTCAGCAAACTCCTTCGGTAGTTTAAATGCTGATGATCCACTAAGGTTATTATTTTGATCAATATTCGGTATCGTCAACGTCGCCAGATCACCATGTTCAGCTGATCGTCCTTGATTGTATGTTTTCAGGCCAATTTGCGATTCCGAGAGGCGAATATTTACGGATCCAGCGCCCAATTTAACATTCGGTTTAACCTCAGCCACACCTGTATTAGATGAAGACTCCGCCGACGGTGACGTTTCTGCCGTACGTACCGTGGATTCATTTTTCACAGTTTCGATCACTTTCTGTGCATCGGTAGCAGCCAAATCATATGTTGCGCCAAGAACACCTAATCCATTGCCCGATGTTTGTTTGAGCCCAACATCCGATGCTTTCATGTCGTACTTCGACGCTTTCGCCATACGCCTCGTAAATTCAGTCCCATTTCCAACCATATTCTGTATATTAGCAACAGCACCCATACCGTATGAAATTTTTTTACCACCTTCGGTTGGGTCCAACACCTTCTTCAACAGTTGCTTTCCGCCCTTGCCTTCTTGTAATCCCTCAATAAGGCCACCCACTTGATTAACTAGCACCATATCAAGTAAAGCATCGGCCGTGGTACCGGCGGCCATAGTCAATCCATCAGTAACATTTCCGGTCTTAATGGCATGATTAATGCCATCATAAATACCAATCCCAGCTTTTACAAACGGGAGTGCCTTCATAACACCGGCACCAAGCTTAAATCCTGCACGAGCAAATGATGCCAACTTAGATGCCCCGGTCGTAAATGATTCGAACAATTTACCGATCGCACTGGTAAAACTCTTCACCCCACGGGAAATCATATCAGTTACCGGCTTAATTGCGTTTTTAGCGGATTCGAAACCACGCATCAATCTACTGCCAATTGAGTTAGCAAACGCCTTTATTTTTCCAAAAATACCACCACCGCCACTGGGCTTTGCGGCCGGCTTAGGTTTAGGTTTAGGCGGTGCTTTTGGTGCGGCGTCAAAAGATTTGAAATTCGATTTAATTAAGTTCGTTAATTTAGTAAAATTGGATTTGATTGATGAAGCAATACCTTTAACTACCGATGCAACATCTTTAATAAATTCAGCAGCTTGCGATACCCTAACCGTCAATGCGCCTATACCAAATGCAGCGCCACCAACGGCTAATTTAAGCAAAGACGACAGTAAAGACCCAATACCGGATTGTTGCGACATTATCCCGCCAAGTCCCCTGATCTTAATGCCATCCCCTGTAGTGCCGGCTATACCTAGTGCTTTCATTTGATTATATGCGGGATCAACAACCTCATATCGATGAACTAAATCGTCAATGCGGTTCTGTTCCCTCTTAGTCTGAGCTAATGCTTTTTGCGGATCATTCGATCCGGTGTTAGCAGCAGAACTTTTTTTAGCAATATCACGTAATTCAGAAACAACACCGCTATCCTTTCCTGTAGCGGAACTTTTTACAGCATTAGATGTAGCACCTGCGCTTTGTTGTAATTTTTCGGTAGCATGTGTATTTCCGGCATCACTAGATACAGTACGTAAACCACGCAATGATGTTTCAAACACGGTACCCAACGATGGAATAAACCGTGCAATCGTGTCGGTAATGACGCTAGAATTATTAGGGTTCAGAGAATCAGACAATTCTAATGGTTCATCAGCAGAATTATCACGCATGGCCTGCATCTGCTGTTCTAACACTGCCTTTGAACGATCATACTCCGCAATTTTCGCACGGTGATCATCCATAGCAATTTTCACACCATTGCTAATTATCTTTGACAATTCTTCCGCATGTGTTTCAAGATAATTAAGTGTCTGTTTTTCCTGATCCATAATAAATCCCCATATTATCCATAGTTTATAATATTCTTTAGACGTAAAAATGAAAAGACCATGCTTAGTAGCATGGCCTTTATTTACACTCGTGAATATTCAGATAAGTCAGAATAATCATCTTCAGAATAATCAGAATCTGATTCAGCCGGCATATATTTCGCCTTGAATCTAGTCGAACAGTATTTTGCTGTTTCGATAAATTCAGGGAAAAACATATTATCACATTCAGAACTTGTATTCGACGTGATTTCGGCAATCAAACATTTAGTCTGAATCAGATTCAACCGATCATAGACTGGAAATATAGTCATCAAGGCGAAAGGGATAGTCTACAGTGACCTCCTTACCGCAATGCGGACATACAAATGTAGCCTTGATAGTAGTTGTCAGCGACACGTCTGCCATTGTATCGAAAATCAGCTTAGCATCGCTAACGTCAAGTTCGCTAAGATACGAAATCTTATCATGGATATTTTCACACCCCTCGATTTCGATTACCACAGCATTGCGAACAATCAATTCCAGTGCAACAGAAGCATCCTTATGATACTTTTCACGATAATAACGCAAATATTTTGCGACTTCAACTTCATGCGAGCGACGGCGCAGGTAAATGTCGCATTCACGGCCATCAGGCAATGTAAACGCATAATAACCCTGCATATGCTTTTCCATGATATCATCAGGATGCTTGTTGGTTTCAAACGACAGGTCATTGAACGTGATCTTGATTTTTTCCAAAACCTGTGGATCCGTAATCATTTCACCGGATGTCGGGCATTTATACTGATATACCGGCAATGGCTGGTCGGTAAACGACGATGCTCGAAGCCAATGCAGCAAATATACTTCATCATCAGCCAAAATTTCAGCCGGATCAACCCCCTGTACACGACGGCCAAAGATTTCGTCAAATATATCGTTGACGTTATCCGCATCAATGTCCCCCAGAGTCATTACATCAATAAGTTTAAATGACTGGCCATACATAGCCCCTTCATAAAATACACCATGGGACGGCAACCCTCTGATCTCGGTAAATTGATCGTACATGCGGTGTTCCTTAGGTGTTTTTGCTGGAGCAACCACCTGCGGCTTGACCGGTTTCGGCGGTTCAACTACAGGCGCCGTCTGGCGTTTAGTTTCTGTGCGGCGACGTTCGGTGTTTACTTCCGATTCAATGGCTGGTTTTACAGGTTTTACCTGTTTTACCGGTGCTACCGGTTCCTGTTCAGGTTCTTGATCCAAATACTGGCCTTCAAGTTCATTTTCATTGTCTTCACCAAAGTCCGGTTGAATCATACCAGAACGCATCAATTTTGCCATCACTGCGTCATAATCTTCGGCGGCCATATCCTGAACACCATTATATTCCGGGACATTCTGCACACGTTGTACTGTGTTTGACTGAATTTCCATAGGAATTTCATCAGCTTCAATGGAATTACTGCGTTCAACAACAGGAGCAGCCTTTTTCTTGATCGGGCGAATATTCTGCTTAACCATTCCCTTGGAACGTTTTACATTCATTGCGGCCTCCCTAATTTCCTTATTTCTACGATTCATGACTTCAACCGGATCTTCGGTCATTTCAAGGCCATGATTAACGGCAATTCGATTCTTTGCCTGCTGAATAAATTTCAGTGTTTCTTCATCATACTGTTGCATAGATGGCATTTATGTACCCTCACACACTCGATAGATATATTGTGGCCCTTGGTATTGTTTCCCATTCACCAGTTGGACATCAATTGTATCGCAAGCTTCATTAGACAATTCATCCATCTTAGCATTTGCTTCCTCAATGGTATCAAACGGGCCAATAAATTCAGGGGCAACCGTAGAATCATCTTCGTACGGTTTATCCCCCTGAAAACTATTCACGTCATATTTCACAACGTAATACACCATTACTTTGATTCCTTAATGTCAGCATTGGCGGCAGCTTCAGCCTTCTTGAAATATTCCTTACGGGCATCAGCAATTCGACGGCCAAGCATTGCATTAAAGTACGACGCCATGATAACGGGCGACGACAGCAACTTTGTAGACAGCAACTGACGCTGCTTTTCATAGATATTGTCCCAGTTGACACATACCTTCCACTTTGAAAGCATAGCGTCAAGATCCTTTACGGATGTCTTTACGCCAAATGTCATTCCAGTCGCCTTACAGATATGCATGCCGTCATCATATCCAGCATCATCAATACCAGCAATAGCGACGGCACCGGACGCAATTGACATCAATGCATCGGTATCCACCGCAGTAATGTTATAATAATCGATCTTCACGTCATCGGGTTCAGAGCCACCCATAGTATGAATCACAAAATCAAAACCAGCGTCACGTTCAATTGCAGCAGTCTTAACCGCATTAGTCTTGCTTACAAACGGATTTGCCCAGTGCTGGATATTATGCACGGTCCTATCCTGAATCAGCTTAACCAGACGTTCATCCAATTCACCAACAGAGCACACGGTAAAATCATACTTATCGGTTCCATGGATGATCAAATTCTGCACGTTCTGCGGAATGACGGTACCCTTGACAAGAACCTTCGGAGTACGGATGGATGTAGAATATCCGGTAGATTTCAGGAAGATCTTTCCGACCGGGTAGAAATTTTCTGTCATGAACGTAGGGATGACAAGCACTTCCTTCTTTTCATGAACAAATCCAATTTCCTTGACAGCCCCGGCAAGTTCTGCGTTCGGGACGATCACCTCATCAGCAATAGACATGGCGTCTTCAACTGTAGTGACAGTAATCATGTTGACCTGACGGCCACCCGGAGCATCCCAAACAAATTCATCCAGACCATAGATGATACGGAGCGACATGGAACGGAATTCATTAGCCTGTTCAATGTATGCTTCCTTTTCTTCAGCAGACAGATTAGCGGCGTCGGCCTTCCAGTTAGGTGCCAGCTTTTCCATGAGTTCATCAACCAAAGACAGTACGGTATTGTTGAACGTGCCGTTTGCTACGTTATCAACCCACAGTACATTGTATTTAGAAAGATCAGGGCGAGACTCGACAAAGGTTGCACTATCCATAGTAGTAACCTTAATCGGCGCAATATGACCATAAAAGTGCTTAAACTCAGTCATTGCGCCAGCGCCACGAATAAATGACAATCTGGAGGATTCATCAGACACAAACAGGATGTCAAAATGAACCTTATCCTTTACAGCGTCATTAACATATTCTTCAATCTTCTTCTGGAAATCCATATAGCGTACCCTTAGTTGTACATTTTTTAATTAACAACTAAATTAGTACACTTTTTTATGGATTAGAATCAAACTCTCGCAAGAATGACAATATTTTTTCTGCAGGATTCTCGCCACTATGTAACGTAGGTAGGATTTCAGGGTGCTTTTCCATATAGATTGAAGCCATACTGATGGAATCGCTAGACATAATTCGTCTTGCTTCTTCGTTATCCTGCTCACGAGCTTCCTCGACCGTTGCAGTATCTTCACCGCCATAAGGGATACTCTTGATGACGATGGGGTTACAGTCAAGCACCTTGCCTTTAAGTTCAGACGCTTCATCAAACGAACGGTCATTACGAACGTAATACCTGACGAATGAATTAGTCATATCAGGCAAGTTGTCCAATTCTGTATCGACACATTCAATAAATCTCGGTGATACAGTATTTTCGACAAACGTGATATTGTCCTTGTCATCCAGCAAATAATACCCGCAGTCGGTGCCAACGTGAGCAAATGACAAGTGATACGGGGACCCAGTATACACTATTTTATGATCATTACCCGATTTTCCGGTAATTTCAGACCGGCAATGATAATGTCCACTAAACGTAAACTTAGCCGCATCCAAGAACTTCTTAGGTTCAAACCCTCCAGATGATATCTGGCCGGCCTCCATCAACGCACCGACCATTTCAAAATGGCCAGCAATCACGGTCTTTTCGATATCCGACTGCATGCGGCAGCCAAGCTTCACTAGCCATGAACTAACCTTCTCTGCAGAATCAGGGATAACCCATGGAACAAAATACCATGTCTTACCAAGAATTTCATGCTTTCCGACCGTACCGGCAAACAGATGGACATTAGGTAGCAAAGACAGCATCCTAATTGATGTCACCGAACTACTGTTTTCGTACATCAGGTCATGATTCCCCGATATCACAAAAACTTCAAAGTCAGCAAGCTTATCCTTGAAAAAACTGATCGCATAATCTAGTGCGCCAACCGCAATGAACTGACGATTCGAAAACACATCACCCAAGAACACGATCTGCTTTACATTTCTTGCCTTCAGGTCATCAACCATCCAATCCAAGAACGCATGCTGTCCCTTGACCACATTATCCTTGATAGTAGCATTTTCACACTTAGGTGCAAAATGCAAGTCACCAACTATAGCTACTTGACTCATTGTTTATTTTCCAAAAGTTTACGTTCGTTTGCCTCGGCAGTAGCACGAACCTGTTCGTTAATGTTCTTTTCGTTTGCAGCCGTCCATCCAGCAATCAGCTTATTGATCTTGTCCGGAGTCATGTCCATTTCTTGTGCGTCATTATTGCCGATTTCACCGGATTGAATCTTCTTTTCAATGTCACGGTCATTCTCTTCACGAAAATCCTTAGTCATCTTATTCAGATTTGCCAATGAATTAGTGACCGACGTAATCATATTCGCCACGGCTGCCCACATCTTGTCGCCCGGCGTAATCGTAGTTTTCAACTGGTCATACATGAACTGCAGCATGTTCTTACCCATATCATACAGTTCATGGGCCTCATGTCGAATTCGGGCCCTATCCTGACGCAATACATCATCATTGATTTCATCGGCCTCGATTTCGTCAAATGACGTATCCTTGAACTGCAATGCATCGGCCTGTGCAGACAATGTTTTTGTAGCGGCCACAAGCTGTTTAGCACTATTCAACGCATCCTTAGTAGAACCTAGTGGCAACTGGAGCTGTGATTCTATACCTTCGAACACATTTGGTTCAGACTGGGTGGCCGGCGCAGGTGCGGAACCTTCAGTAAAGTCAATGTTAAAAAACTGTGACGGGTCAATTTCTGTAGACATACGCACCCCTAAATAATCATGCCATGTTCACGGCCATAATTTGCAACGGTTACGAGCGAATTAGCATTTCTAGGATAATATCGAATCGCTTCCTGACAATTACCCAAGAATTCAATATATGCCTTTTGCTTGTTGACCTTCATCGTCAACGAAGATATGGTTTCATTTCCATCAACCATAGTCTTAACACCTTCTGCGTTCGGGTTGAACGGTAAACGTGTATGCATCGTTTCTTCATATATTTGCTTTCTGGTCTTTCGCAGCGTATCTTCAAGTTCTTCAAGCTTGATCTTTTCTTGCAAGATAAGTCCACCGATTTCCATGGCGCCCTCACCCATGTTGTATGTAGCATTATACATGATTTTCTGCAAATCCGGGCGACCGTTTTCATCATTACTGTCAAGCGTCTCCATCATGAACTCACGGAGCCTCTTGATCTGTTCATTATTCAACATATTACGGACTTTACTATCTTGCTTCATAAAATACCTCTAACGATTAAAATCTAGTTTATTCCATCATTTTTTTCAAATCAGAAAGGGTCCCCCCGAAGGGAGACCCATATTCTGTATCCAATTACGACAATTAGATCACGCCGTAACCCTTCGGAATATGCAGATTGAATCGGTCGTAACGGAATTCAACCTTAAATGTTCCGAGCTTTGCCTGATCGTAGTCAAGGCCGAAGCTAGATGCATCCACCGCTTTCGGCCATGCGTTTTCGAACACGACGGTCAGAATCACGTTACCATAATTCCAGTCGTACAGTTCCAAACGAACGCAAGCGTTACGCAGCAACTTGGCATACAGGTTGTTGTGGTTTTCCTGCTGGCCAAGGCCAAGGTAGATGTTGTTGTTGCCTTCGACCGACGTACGATCGTTATCAGGCACCATAGCACCGGGTGATCTTGCCAAAATACCCTGATTGAAGCAAGTCTGGTTCCAAGCAAGCATAGCTTCGTACGCACGCATGTCTTCCAAGAGCAAGCATTCCATCGAAATGGTATTTGCCAGACCGTCCTGCTGGGTCGGATAATACTTTTCAAAACCCATATACTTGATCGAAGCATCCTTGGTCTTAACCGCAGGAATCTTCAGACCCTTGTTGATATGGAGAGTAAAGTCATCGTCACCACCATCGATACCGAACGAATCGCCGTTAGTAGTTTCCACACCGATCAACTTAAAGATATCGGTGGGGATGATCATACGCCAACGGGTGCTTCGCACTGGATCCGGTAAGTTGTCAATCTGACCAGCCCAGAAGGTCTTTCTACTAAATTGGTCGTTATTATAACCCATGATTCAGCCTCCTTAGGAAAGTGTTGTCGTGATCTGATTACCATCGCTAGTAGCGAGGACTTCAGAACGAAGATAGATGTAACGGGTACTCTTTGTCGGACGAACCTTCAGATCGACATACAACTTATTCTGATCAATGACTTCCGGCGGGTTGTTGCTGTCGTCGCAGATAACAACGGCAGAATAGAAACCGGCAGGATTTGCGGTCATGATGGAGTTGAGACGAGCCTGAAGATCAGATGTGATCTGCAGACGAAGAGCAGCTGTATTCAGGCGGAATACCTTGTCATCAAGATACTTGTAGAAGCTCTTGTGGACACCGGCCATGAGCATGGATACGTGGATCTGGTTAAATGCGGTATCTTCCATCTGCATTGTAAAGTCGCCCCAGATATACATGCCATCGGATGTAGAACGGGTCGGGTTACAGTGGATGTCGCTCAGCTTAGCGATATCAGACGTACGGTCTTCCGGATAGCTGAAGCGGCGAGGATACTTTTCACGAGTTCCCCATGCGGACGGCACAACACCGGTAGTCTTACCTGCAGGAGGCAACCACCAGATACTTCCTGCACGGTTTGACGTGATCAAGGATGCAAGCTGGATAGACTTCACGCCTTCGACATTACCATTCGTATAAATGGAATCGTAGAAGATAGAACGGCCATCATAGATAGCACCCCAACGTCCAAGGGTCGAACCGAAACCGGTAGCAAGGATATTCTTCTTCAATGCAGTGTCAAGCTTAGCTTCACCGACGCCATCCATAATTGCGAAACAGTCCTTACGGAGTTCGCAAACATTAAGCATAGCCTGCATTACCTGAGTATTCAAGGTTTCAAGATTCTTCATGAACAGGTTGTTGATACCGACACCGGCAGCAACAAGCATGGACACATCAGAACCATCCTTGTCAAGGTAGAGGTTCCAAGCAGTAGACAGAGTACTGCCGCTACGGTTATTGTTCGGATTATAGGACCATACAGCGTCATTCTGGATAGCCGGGTCATCGTCATTGTAAGCGATACATGTAACGCTTCCATTCAGGACACCTTCAACCATAGACTGCGACAAGTCATATGAATCGTTTTCAAGGAAATAGTCCAGAATACCACTTTCGTTCAGTACGAATGTAGCACCACTATTTGTCAATTCAGAGTCAGCGGCATCACCGATGAACAACTGAGTATTGTTGTAGGTGTACGGGACGATGGTACCTTCGAATTCGTAAAGCTGGCCATTGAACTTATAGCTAACGGCGAGGAACATACGAGCGATATTTTCACCATCACTATTCAAAACATAGACCTGACGAGGATTACCGTTGAAATCGATATCAAGGTACTGAGTCGTAGCCAATCCAAGACCCAAGAAAGTAGCACCGATATCAGAATCAGCCAAAACCTTTGGAGATTCTTCAACTTTCACGTCATTTCCATCGCAAGCTTTAATGATAACATCAATGTCGTCATCAACATCGTCACACATGACCTTCTTCTGGTCTTCCTTACCAACATACAAACTGTAGTTCGAAATAATGTACGTGTCAACAACGTCACGGTAATGAACTGTATCTACACTACATTCGTATGCGTTGGCAAAATAGGGACGATCCGGATTAGGTTTGGGGAGGTTCTTCACCGTCAAACCAGTCATCCAGCCAGACGCAGTATCAATGGTAGAAATCGTGAAACCAACATCTCTCATCGGAACACGAGTCGAACCATCGGGCGACAAGCCCTCATAGGTGAACGTAATCACGTCACCAACAGACGCCTGAGAAGCAATGACGTTAGACTGCAAAGCGGTAAATTGGCCATCTTCATCTTCATACCTATATCCATCCTTTTTAATGTTGACGTCGGTTCCTTCCACCACTTGTACATAAGACTGCGACGTAACAGCGTTGTACACAACGTATGCAGACAATGACAAATCAACAAGCTGATAAGTCAACGGATGATTAACGTCATTGTAGGTGACTTCAGTCTGACAGTTTTCTGGCACATCATTCAACAGTGTAATCTTACCGCTCAATGCATTAATGTCGGTAATCGTAGTTACCATTACCACGTTAGTTGTATCAATTGCAACCATCTTATCGTCACCAGTTCTTTCTGTCTTTTCACCATACGAAAGGACATTCTTACCACGAACGATTGCAACCTTATCGCCAATAGAGTAATCGTAAGCGGCACTTGGTTTTACCCAAACCACATTTCCCGTATGACCAAAGGATGACTCGTCGATATCATTGGCGATAATGCCATTGCCATATCCAATATTTGCGTTGCGCAAAACTTCAACGACAGCGTTAGCAACATCTTCCCAAGTTTCTGCAGAGCTGATATCCACTTTATATACGTCGTAATTTTCGCTGAATTCATCAACAACAATTTTAGCAGCATTAGTCAACAAGGTAGTCGATTCAATTTTACCAGCAGTTGTAGTAACCTCTGAACCTTTAACATCAAGGATTTCAACAACACAATACAACTCTTTGGTAGTTTCTTCATCCACTTCGACCGTGTAGTAGATACGCAAGGTATCACCGATCAAGAGCGATGATGTTTCCATCAACGACTTGAAAATCCAGTTTCCGGTGATTTCATCAACCTTCACAATAGAACCAGACTTCATGTGAGTATAGCACGTATTGGACTTATTGACAAAGCGGAGATAATACGGTTCCTTATACGAATCCAAGAATTCGATCATCTGACCATTCTTAATCGAGGTAGCTGGGTTATATGCCCCATTAGAACCCCAATGCATTGAAGCGAACGTCTTAACGCTATTTCCAGCCACAGCGGTGCGGACATTCATATAATCATAGCCGTCGGCGACAGCATTTTCATGATCACAGTAGATGATTGCATTCGGCTTATTCACGCCATTAGCCATGAACTTGGCGTCAAGTACTTCAAGATTAACGGTCTTATCAACAATTCCAGTAACCAAAGCTTCTGCACTACGAGACGATGTTCCACCATCCGTAATAGGGAGACGCACACGGTCACCGACAATAAAGCCCGGGTAAGTAGACAAAGTACATGTGATTTTAGGATTTGCACCTGATACGGCGGTTTTCTTATCATATTCGCAACTAACAATATCATAGCGAGTATATGCACGATAAGAATTGCTCGGGTCACTATTCATCATAGCGAACAAGACGGTATCGGTAGGCTGCAGCTTACGGTTATCGTCATACCAACGGCACTTATCACTATCAGAGAACGTTTCACTTGCGTTAACGTTAAAGTTGACGTTAGTACCTTCCGCAATAGTTTCGGAAATATTGTTAATCTTACGAGTAACGCCATATTCAGCGGCACCATCAGTCTTATAACGGGTCGATGCAAAATGCTTGATATTAAACGAATTCTTCGGATAGCTGGTGTAACGGTACGCATTCTTGTCGAATGTGACAACGTATGCATCAGTCTTCAGATCCCTCTTATAGGGATCACTCTTGTCAATAGTTTCGCCATAGGGACGAATAAATTCAACATAGCCACCAGCATTAAGCACTGCACGAGCTGCATACAGACCCTGATTGTACTTATAGCTCTGGAAGCCATACCCAATTTTGGTGTCCTGTTCAGCCGTATTTGCCAACGTAATGATCTTATTGAGTTCACCCTTGGAAGCGAAACCTACAATGCCTGCCACAGTTTTCGGGTCTTCGACCATACTGTATGCAGAGCTGTCTTTAAGTTCAATGCGAACTCCAGCAGCACCCATTTTTGTTCCCATAGTATACCTCATGTTTTCACATTAAGTTCATTTGTGAAAAGTTTATGGGGTGGTCACGTTTTTTAGCCGATTTTAGGGAAAAAACTATAAACTATGTGTAAATAATCGTTCAAAGGCTTTATATGATCAACAAAAAGGCATTCAACTGCAGATTAAATCGAATGAAGGACGCATATCCAGATGAACGTCCCCTAATTGAGGCGATTCAGAACGAATTCAATAAGAAAGTTGAATTGATTTCACCTAATACCAAAAAAGCCTTGCTGACATTCCCGGAGCAGTTTACCCAAGAAATCCGTACGTCCAGTGAGAACTGGACAACCATGCTACATGTATGGGCGGACAACCAGCTTACTGATTTGTTGCGAATCGACCCGAGAAATCTGACTGCAAAGAATTCGAACGGTGACTGCGTACTAAAAGTCCTTATCATGGCGGCACTTGGTGCGTTTACCGAACAGATTAACTACGAACTGATCGAAACAATCTTAAAAACACCGATGCAGTTTACCGAATTAACTAAACCCGGAGACCCAGAATCATCTATTCCGGGTAACGTCTGGTACGAACGAGACATCAACGGCAAGAGCGTAATTGAATTCCTATATAATTTTGCCAACGCCGATGATGAGTTCAGCGGACGTGAGCCCGATGAACGTCTAATCGGCATGATTAATCATTATGCGGAAAAAGCTCTGGATACCGAAATCCTGCCAGACATTGCAATTACAAAAGTTGATGAGCAGGCCGCCCAAGATGAAATTGAAGAAACCGACGAGGCATTGGACAACACCCTAGAAACCGACCCGGAAAACATCGAAACTGCCGATGAAGAATCAGGTGAACCTATTGACGATGATACCGGCGACGTAGTAAATACAGAAGAACCTGCCAAATCGCAGGTTCCTGAATCTTCCGTAGGTGAAGAAGGCAATGACGATAGCAAGAATATGCTAAATATTCTCAGCACCCTTATCAAACTTGGCCGTTGCTTTAGCTAACGCATCTTTCAAGGTTTCCGCTTTGCTGTCAAGGTGAACTTCATCATTCAATGTCTTTTCTACGCCAGAGTGCATAAAATCAACATTAAACCCACAGGCTATCATTTTGGTAGCCTTTTCTTCATCGCATCCAAATATTTCCATTATTGACTGAACGTCACTTTTTTCTGGCCCCGGCATTCTTACCTCTGCTAGTCTTTGATTTAGGCGCAATACCATCGAATTTGTACGCATACAATTCATCGACAACCTTTCGGTCAAGATCATTCTGCTGAATCATAAATTCAGCAGTATGCCCATCGGTATCATACAATTTCATGACACGTTGTTTATATGCCTCCCTATCAGCGATTGCGGCGGCCGGCGCCTTTAACCATCCATTGTTCAGATGTTTACCATTAAACCCCTGCATCACCTTCGCCTGAACCTTCTTTGTCAGTTTGGTAAAGTCAGTTGTATTAAGCGACACCCCCTCTCTATATAAATTGGGGGTCATCGAAATCGTAAGGATTGCCATATAGGTATCGAAATTATCGATATCCTCCTCGGTCACCGGCTGTCCCAGATTTCGGTCCATGATAAATTTTTCACGATCAAACATTAGGCTTTACCCACTTCCAGTCCTTTGATGTTGCATGGATAATCTGCATTACCTCAAGCAAGAATCCCCATAGTGCATACATCTGGTCAACCTGCTTTGTAGAACGTTCAAGCGCCTTGGCCAATGAAATACCAAATGGGATCATTGCGGTATCAGGCAACTGGTCAACTGCATAGTCGCCAAATGGAACATACACCGACTGGCAGAAAGAAATGTTTTCGGACAGATAACGGTACAATCCCTTTGCGTCAAACTTTGTCACCAATTCAAAAATTTCCGCAACGGAGTCATGTGCAAGCGCAACAGGCTCCCCGACAATACTACCATCATTCTCATTGAACGTATTATACATGACCTGAATCATAGAACGAATATCAGGTGCATAGTTATACATGATTTTCGCAACGGTGTTTTTGTCTACCGTACCGCCGACTGCAGATGTCTCGGTACGTGCTATATACATCAAACGTTTAAAAACACGTTTTTTATATTCTTCATTTTCGACATCAGGTGCCGTAAATTCGATACATGAGCAGCGTGACTTCACCGCATTAGGGATACGGAAAAAGTCATTGCATGTAAGAACAAAGCGCAAAGTTGATGCAGATCCCTCAATCAACGACTGGAGCGCTCTGTAAAATTGTACAGGTAAACGGGCGCCGTCAGCTTCGTCAATCACGACAAAACGAGGCATACCATTGCCAGAACTATACTGAGCATATTCTTCGATATCGGCAAGGATCTCGGAATCACGCTTTCCATACAAAAACAGGTACGGTGTACCAAGCATCTCAGGTATTGCTCGTGCCAAAGACGTCTTTCCTGTACCAGATGGCCCAGAATACAGGATATAATTATTGAACTGATTGAACTTAAATGCTGACCTGAACTGCTTCTCGACATGCTCCGGCAATATAATCGAGTCAAGATCATGACCACGATAACGTTCAACCCACGGAAGATTCTTATCTAATTCAGCGTTCACGACAGAATCGACAGACACTTGTTCGCCGTCTTCAGAAATACCATCACAAGTAAAAACATCTACAGCCATATTAAACCTCTTTTGATAAAAGATATAAACTTCTATCATGAAATCCAAATTTTTGACATATATCGAATCAACCGCCGACATATCGCCTATAATGCGGGAAGCTGTAGAATCAATCTACAAGGCGATCTATGAGGCAAACCTATCGCCAGACAATATGCCTATCACGACCATTCCAGAACCGGCGGCATGTGACCATGGCATAAACAATAACGAATATTTCGATGATGTCAAGGATTCCGTATTTAAAGAAGCCGAACTCGCAAAAGAACAGTCTGCCGAGACCATCGATAATCAGCAGCATATTGTTAGCGGAAAATTGCAAAATTCTGAAAACGCTAAAGTCAAGAAACCAACAGTAGTCGTTCCGGGACGAACAAGCTTAGGAATGACCAAAGAAGCAAATGGCACTCTTGGTGGCCAAAGCTTCTCGGCATCCGATAGCGGTTCTACATCCACTCAAGCATAAATTCGCTCTCATCATACTCAAGCTGCTCATCCCATCCTACGGCACTAAACAATCTGCCGAGAATCTGGGCTACCGATACGGTCCAATGTTTTTCCCAGTCAGGGTGGAATATTTCCAGCAGTCGCTTCGGGCATTCTTCGCCTGTAAAGCATATAATACTCACACCAAACAAATTATCAGCTTTTTTGATGAACTTCATCTTACTGCCTGCATATATAGGCTCATAAGGCGTCTGGGAAAGCACCGGGTCAGATTCAATCAAATAATTCCACACAGAACCAGCCTGAACACGCCAGTCAATGTTACTACGCAGGTCGGGGTGCATCGTTTCCAGTTCAGCGTACGTAGGGGGTTCACCCTTAACACCTGACGGACATGCGATGTATGTAAAATTCTCTTCACGCACTGCATTGAAGAATTCAGTTTTCATTTCCAGCAGTTTTTTACGCACCACAGACCTATCCATGGTATCCATCATCAGATTAACCATGTCCATCATACGGTCCTTACCGAACAATGCAGTAGAACTACGGACAAGTTCAAGACCTGTAATTGCATATTCCGGCTTGACATCAAGCGTACCCTTAACCCAACCGTCATCGCCTTTATGACCCTGATCAAGATATACGATATCTTCCATACTTTCGACAAGGCAAATGTATTTCTTCTTGGCCGTCACGATAGCTTTAAATATGCATTTTTCACGCTTCAGGAACAATTCGTTCGTATAATAGTTCCATTGTTCAGCATATCGAAGCATGTATTCATCTAGTTTTTCTTCCAGAATAACAGCATCCAATATACGACAGAAATCGGTGAGTCGATAACGATTATAGATTATACGATAGTCCCCGTCCATGAACATGCCATCGGCAAATGAAATCTGACACTTAGTAAAGCCAGTCTTTTCATCGGGTACACGCATATCATCATGGTTCCAAGCATCATGAGCATACTTATTGCACATACGATTGAACGCAATCTTTGAATCTGACTCATGGTCATTGTCGAATGTATAATGTTCAATGCAGTCATGGCCCTTAAATACGATCACTTCAGTACCGGTACCCTGCTTTTCCTCAAATTCCTTATAGATATCTTCAAACTTGACAAAGAATGAGTCTGTATCGCCATGGCTCATTCGCTTGTAATTCGTTTCACCATCAGCATCGATAAAGGTACCAACCAGTTCGGGGTCGATAGTCGGCGTATACCCAAATACTTCCTTAAAACGATTATCGTTAGCAATGTCGTTATTGATGTATTCAGCCAAACATGCGATCGTAAACTTAATCAACCGCTGGCCATAAGCAGTAATAGACGCAGCATTGTCAACATCATAGAATGCGAAGAAATTAGATCCAAGCAAACCATACAGAGAATTACCAAGGACCTTATAAACCTTCTGCATCATATCATAGATTGCAGCCAATTCTTTATTACCAGCCTTTTTGGCCTTCTTCATCTGCTTCTTTAGATTTGAACGACCATCAAACAGCAATCTGGTAACTTCAGGAACAACCCCAACCTTGTCCTTACGGAAATAGACCTGATACTTACCATTATGATCCCACGGCGACTTAATCAACACCTTGCGCTCTGCTTCAGAAAGCACATAATCGATCGGGAATGTCACCTTCAGTTCCGGCGACGTATTGAACGTCATCATAATAGAGGGGTAAAGAGAACGATAGTCGTACGACACTAAAATACGTTTAAATCCCGGAACAGAATACACGAATGCGCCCGGGAACGTTTCCTTATTCTGCGCACGATACGGGGGGAACACACGATTTGTATGATGCAGATGGTTCAGTACGAATCCAGTAAGCATTTTCTTGGATTCAAAAACCGATGTGAAAGGCACACGAGCTTCCGCTGCAGCGGATACGGCAAGATTGAACATCTTGACCTTGGCTTCAATTTTCTTCAACAGGCGAACGTCCTGAAAGTTATACAGGATAAACATATCCCAGTGATTTCGCCATGATAAATAGCCTTCCGGAAGCGGCGCCTTATGCTCATCACAAATAATACCGCCGATATAGTCCAACTTGTATGACGGCTGTTCAGAGAAGGTATACTTTCTATATAATTCCAAAAAGTCAATGACGGCAGTTCCGTTGATAATCAGTTCGCCGTCCTTAGAAAAGTACGCATGCTGATGACGTCCACGTAAACGTGACATCGGATCTAGACTGATCCCAAGCATCTTTGCACGATTTGCAATATAAGTAGTATCGTATTTAAAGTTCCAACCTGATAAAATATCTACATCATGGCTTCCTATGTCATGGCATAATTTCTGGATCAATTCAGTTTCATTGGCACAAAGGCAATATACCGCATTATTTTTTGCCAATTCTTCCTTAACCTTCGGGGAAACATCCTTCTCGACGCCATATACGATATACGAATCTGTCTTAGAAAAATATATGGTACAACAGTTAATAGGGTATTCAGCACGGGCAGCCGTAGGGAAACGACCGACCGTTTCAACTTCAATATCCAAAAACGACAGGTTAAAGTCCGCCATATTCGGGTGAAGCATCCCAGCATTTTCATAATGTTTTTGAAGGAAACGACCAATGGGATCAATATCGATTTCGGCATAATGATTATTTGGGCCGGCAGAAGCCTTCCTAATTTCACGTTCTAAATTCGCACTTGACATGCCGTCCTTCGGTTCCATAACAACCTTATAGACGTCCTCGTCCCAGATATTCTTCATGCCACATGGTTTTGCACCATATTCACCCTGAATGGTGGTATAAAACTCATGCTTCACCTTGACTGTATCCATGGTACCATCGACATACCAGATGAACATACGGTCATCATCAGTATCGTGGTAAACTGCACGATACATAGGAATTTCATTTTCTGTAGATACATTTTCGCTCATGCGAAAAAATGTAGCAACATTCGAAACAAATTCCAAATTTTAAAAGGCCCCCACAAATGGAGGCCTTTTTGAATGAATAATTCAGCTATTACTTCTTGTTGGCGAAGAACTTGGTGATTTCGTCAAACTTAGCAAGAATCTTTTCGGCGTCACGAGCAGACTGTTCATCAACAGCCAGCGACTTTACATAACCACGGAACAATTCAGCCTTGTTCTGGGTTGCGCAACTGGCGTCAAACTTCTGCTTCGGGGTGACCTTAGCCTTCTGCGCTGCCTGTGCTGCCTTAGCAATAGCGTCGAAGCCGCCATTACCTGAGCCAGCCTTAGGTGCGTCAGACACTTCAGCCTTCACATTAGTAGTGAGCGTAGTGACCTTTCCGTCATCTTTTTTGTCGGTGACTGTATCCTGCTTGATAACCTGTGTAGCGGAACCCTTGGAAGGAACCTTGACAGCGCCTACACTCTTAGCGGATGCATCAACACCCTTGCCAGACGACCAAGAACCAGTGTCAACCTTGATGCCGTTAAAATCAACGACGGATTCGACAACAGGCTTTGGATTGGCAACGATGTTGTACGGGGTATCATCGATCGGTTCAGCTGCAATCTGATCAATGATGT
The DNA here is from genome assembly GCA_024399065.1 of Fibrobacter sp. NCBI lineage: Bacteria > Pseudomonadati > Fibrobacterota > Fibrobacteria > Fibrobacterales > Fibrobacteraceae > Fibrobacter > Fibrobacter sp. The sequence goes on from JAKSIB010000005.1 coordinate 54,463, forward strand.
CTAAAATACTTTCGAATTCATTAGCCTTGTACATGACCATACCTCATTAATGGTATTTTACCGAAAGTTTATAATAGTTGTAACAAAAAACTCACGGGTCTTTAACCCGTGAGATGAATTGCTGATGAAAATAATATAGTTTAATGATATATTTAATGGAGTATGCCGTATGAATAAACAATTACAATTGGATACTGATAAGGTCATTGAAGAAATGATTTCCAAGAATGACATGACTGGCAATGATGCTGATATGATGAGAAAATCCAAGATGGGTGTATGTAAAGTAGATGCCAATGGTAACATAACTAAAACGCAAACTAAGTAATATAAACTATATGGTGGATAGGATAATTGGCGTTCTCCAATCCACGTAATCAGAGAGTTTTTGATGGCTGGTAGTGGAATGAACGCCAAATTAGTCCGCTACTAGCCATTTCTGTATATGATAAACAAGGCATTCAAGATACGGTTGTACCCGACAGTAAGACAGGAGAAGTTCTTCAACAAGACCTTCGGCACTTGCCGTTTCATCTATAACCAGTTCATAGACTTGAAGAAGTCAATCTTTGAAGAGTCTCGTATATCATTTACGCCTAAGTTGGCCTCGTTCAAGGAGGAATGGCCTTGGATGAGGGAAGCCGACAGTCAGGGAATGGCTAATGCCTATATGGATGCCAAGGGTGCATACCAGAAGTTCTTTGATGGCAAATCACGCTATCCGAAGTTCAAGAAGAAAGGGGATAAGCAGTCCTACCGCAATGCAATGATGTCTAAGACAATGGAAACATTGATTCGGGGTGCTAGGAATGACCGCATATTCATTCCGAAGGCTGGTGAGGTCAAGTTCCGACAGGACTATGATTTCAAGTCATTGCCTATAACCAAAGTATGCAGTCTGACGATATCCAAGTCAAATACAGGCAAGTATTTCTGTTCCATCCTAGTGGAAATGGATGATGAACGGATGAAGTTGCCACCTAATCAAAATGATGTTGGTTTCGACCTCGGCATCAAGGATTTCCTGATAGACAGCGATGGCTGTGTCATTGAAAATCCAAAATATTTCCGAAAGAGTGAGCAAAAGTTGGCAAAGGAACAGCGAAAGCTGTCACATTGCACCAAAGGCTCCAATAATTATCGGAAGCAGAAGCATCGTGTCGCTCTGGTACACGAAAAAATACGAAACCAGAGAATTGATTTCCAGCACAAGGTCAGCAAGAGACTGATAGTAGAGAACCAATGACTGAGGGAATGGATAAATCCATTAAGCCTGTTGATACTGGTGTGGTTGCACACCGTGATCAGGAAGCCTGTAATGCCACGGATGGGCACGGGGAAACCCACCCATCTTTAGTGGGTGGGTAGTTCATATAAGATCTAATTTATTGTTGAAACCACTTATAAACTGTTTTATGGAAAATCGAGGTACACTATGAGCGGTAAAGTTGATCATAACGTAATCATCATGCCATCCAGCAATATCGTCAAGAACAAATCTACATCACATCAGGTGCAGAATGCAGCATACATGTCTGGCAAGGACCCCAAGGTAATCAAGACAGAAATTGATCAGGCAATTGAAGATACAAATATGGACGCATTGATGAATCCTCCACATGGTCTTGGCGATAAGCCGATACAGAATTATATCAACGTCAAGGGCGCCACTCAAGTATACGATAAATACAAGTATGGCAAAACATCCGAAGACGCTGAAAATGGCGAGGATGTTGGTCAAGACCCAATGGCTATCGATTTCAGAGCGCCAACATTGTTTGATGATAATGAAATTGACGAATTCAACTCGCTAGTAGCAGACATCAATTTCGCCGACGACATGAATGGTGCCGGTGGATCCGATGAATTCAATATGGAATTTAGTGAACCAACCGATGACAGCGAACCAGCATTACCAAATGATTCCAGCGAAACATTCAATTTCGACGAAACCACGCCAGAAAGTATTGCGGCGATCGGTAATTCAGACGTGCAAGACGGAAGCGATATATCTGGGGCATTCTCACAAATTTAACACAAAAACCACGGTAAGCCGTGGTTTTGACATAATTTAAGTAAAAAATAACAGGAGTTTCTAATGGAATCCCCTAAAATGCTTTTACTAAGTAATACAGGTAAATTTAACCAAGCTATGGCCCTGATATCAGAATCGATCACAGATTTGAATACCAAGGCGATGTTGTCCACCCATGAAAACGAAGATGGACTCATCATGCTAGATATTGATACAGAAAACGGCATCCATACTTCAGTGAGTACGATGTTGTCTTCGGCCCCGTTTGAACAACCAGTATTTATCTTTGCAAATGACCTTTGCGTCGCATCCAAGAAAATTCGTACAGAAAAAGCAACGGTAATGTGGATTGCCGATGGTAAATTGTACATGGGTGCCTACTATAATGACCGTCTGGAAGGTTTTGAGCTGGAATGTGGATTTAAGCCGGCGGGTGAATTTTTCCCAATGACCGACATTAACCCAACATCTACGGTAGACATTGACCAGATGACATTCAACACCGTTATTGATGCACTTTATGAATTCGATTCATTGGAAATCTACCGAAAGAACGGAATCGTATCATTCAGGACTGGCGACGACAGAATTACCATTGCCACAGTAATGCAGGCTGCAACAACACAGACATCGGATGCGCCAGATTTCTCCATCCGCATTGCAGCAAACACATTCAAGGTATTGCCGTTGATCAAATCGATTTCAGATGAACTTGATGCAGTTGTAAAGCTGGAAATCGACGATCGTCTCAAATATCTGCGACTTTCCGCAAAAAATTCCCAGATTGTCGCCGGGTATGAAAATACTAAACTAGAAACATTCACGTCTACAGGGCTCAAAAAGTTCATCACGATCGACAGCGGTGCAATTGCGGCATCCATTGACATAATATTCGGGATCAATTACATCAACCCAACAGGCATGCTGACCATCAGCGCAATTGACGAAGGTACCATTTCCGTCGAAAACTCTGACGAAGAACGTATTCACGTCAATCTAAGTGTAGGCGAGGTGACAGTTCACGATCAGTCCATGAAGGTTAAAATTCCGGCAGACATTTTGACAATGATGATCAGAAATTCAAACTGTCCAAAACTAACGCTTGAAATCGACCAAGATTCCCGAAAAATGATGATGCGATATGGCAACGGATTATTCCTGAGAAAATGCACGGCATCATACTAAAAAAAGACCCGGTTTCCACCGGGCCTTTTCATTTAATAGCTATTCATTTAGGAAGTTGACAAACTCCCACGACTAAAGTACGTGGGATTCTCCATCCCCGCCAATGGACGCCACCTTGCCCGATGGCTTCGCCACTTCTACCGCTTTGCGGTATCTTCGGCATTATACGGGGCCAGCGGCGAACCCTAGCATGAAAATTTTTCGCTTAATCACCACGATATTACCCGTTGTATGACCAACACTCAAACTTTCAATTCAAATATAGTTTATAACTTTTATTTTGTCAAGAGGTTTCATCCCACGGCTAAAGCCGTGGGCTTTCAGTTCAGCGTAATTCAGGCAGATCCTCTACGTCCGTTCCCTGTTCTTCATTGCCACCTTCATCAGGCGCCAACGGATTTTCATAGTTATCACCAAGTGCCGCATTAGTAGCATCAACAATATTATCAGACGATGCGTCAAAATTGGAATCAAAACTAAATCCAGCGTCGGCACTACCGGAACCGCCGTCAGAATAAGCATTCCAATCAAGATTACCAGCATCAAAGTCCATCGTAATACCATTGTCATAATCATTGGCACTATCGTTACCATCACCCCAAGTATTCATCTTGATAGAATCAACACTCATATTCTGGTTATTCTGATCCTTATACACGGTATCACCGAAGATCTGTTTCATCTTATCGGCAAACATGCTCAAATTCACGTCTTCGCCCGGATTATTGATGAACTTGACAAATTCATCCATCTGCTGCAAAGTAACATCGGTATCCAATTCAGAATAGTAATTAAGGAATGCGTTAGCCTTCTCGATGGCTGACGAACCCTTAATAATACCGACGCCGCCATGCAAGATTCCGTCAACCGACACAGGGTTTAAATTAGTATCCTGACCAGATGTGATCAGCAAGTGTGCATTCTGGGCAATCAGCTTTTCCAGAGTTCCAAGACCAAACGATGCATCGCTGTTGGATGTAGTATCAGTATCAATATTTGAAATTGAATCGACACCCGGAACTGAATTGCCTGACATCAACTTAATAAGCGCATCACGGAAATTGACCATATCATCCGCTTCAGGATTTTCGTTTTCTGCATTTACGCTACCCGGAGTCTGAGCAACCATTTCATCAGGTCCCGACATTCCGTTAATATTCGAAGGATCCTCACCAGCTGGTGCTTCAAAATTACCTGCACCGGCAGCCTGTTCATCCCCATCAGCGTCACCTTCAGCTTCAAACATTGCAGCGTCATTGCAAATTTTCAACAACTTGCTCAGGCCAGCGTCAACAGATTCACGAATCATAGCACTCGGCTGAATAATCGTATCATTAACATCACGCATTGCAGTGCCCATTCCATCCAGAATGTCAGAATTTTCAATGTCATCTGTTACTGAATAGCCATTAGCCTCATTCAACGCATCAATCGACTTCAAAATTGTATATCCAAAATTCATGCGGAACTGATCACTGTCCAACGATACTTCATAAAGCTTAGAATTACCAGATTCAGTCAACAACTTAATACTAATGTTTTTGTTGACATTAGGGTAGTACATTTCAACAAGCACTCGGGTATCATGTCGATTGACGATGAACTTACAGTGAGTTTCTTCCATGTCAATGCTGCTAAGATTTAGGCGCATGGAATGATCGGCAGTCTTAGACGTTGCTTCAGTCAACGAATGGATGACCTTACCATAGATATCCTTAATCGTCATGAACGGTCTTGACGACGTAAGGGCCGGGTTCTTGTCATAAAGGCGCTTATCGTGCTTTTCATTATCCTGAGGCTTGGTAATTGGACCCAGAATCTGTTTAGTCATGACTTCAATCTGTTTGGACTTAGCCGGCACAACGGGGCCGCTAGTAGTAGTTACGTAGCTAAGGCCCTGAATAGCCTCAAACAACTGTTTCTTATCAAATTTCTTTTCCACGATAGCATCCTCATTAATGCGTTTATCACAAGTTTATAATATAATAATTAAAAAGGATCTATCCACCAAAGTGGTGTTTTGGACAAAAATATAAACTATATATATATATATATATATATTACAAAAAATGAGGTAGCGTATGAGCGGCATATTAATGCATATGGGGATGGTTAATTTAGTGGAGAGGCTAACACAAACACATAATGGAATACCAAGTACCCCAGTACACCCAAATGTTCCACCGAACCCGAATATATTACCCAAGACTACTAAGTTAAAACTTAGATTAAATAATGACGATTTTGACCCAACGGAAATTGAGTCAGATTATCATCTATTCATTAAATGGTCTAAAGATGAGGAAGATTCTAATATATGGACAATGGAAATTAATCCGGAAATCTTTATTGATGCAGAAACATTGGCACTAAATATACGTGAGATGTCAGATGAATTTGAACCGCATGCCATTGATAAGAATCATATGAGGATGAAATTTCCACTGGAATATGCCGATGAGCTTACTGGCAATGAAGTTGCCGAACTATTGTATGATGAATTTTCCGAATTTGGGTGGATAGCCGAGAACGATACCGTTAAATATATTGAAACTGATGATGACAATGCTGCTTATGTGTTAGAAATTACTGCAACGAAACATGCGACTGCCGATAAGATACGATTAAATGATTATCTGGATGCTTCTGTCAATGATAATGTATCTTTATTATCATGCGATATTGGTAGCGACATGTTAACATATACGCCCGGATTATTCAGTGACTGCACTGGCATCACAAGTATTGGGAGCGATGCATTCAATAACGTCATTGATGGAACCGAGATGTTCCGTGGATGCACTGGGTGGGTTAACTACTATACCAAGCAATTCGTTCAATTCAGTTACTAATGCAACTAATATGTTTGCCGAATGTTCATCACTAACTGAAATCGAAAATGGAAATTTTATATCATTAATTAATGCTCAAGGAATGTTTGCTCTGTGTACATCATTGGAAACATTTGATAATACGTTTAATTCGGTAATCGATGGATCTAATATGTTTAGGGGTTGTACCGCATTGACGTCAATTCCTGATGATTCATTTAAACATGTGCAATGCGGAAATTCAATGTTTAGCATGTGTTCATCTTTGAAACTGGCACAATTAAGCTCATTTGAGTCATTAACTGATGCACAATATATGTATAGTATGTCCGGGGTATGCGACATATCAGGTTCATGTCTCGACAAAATACAATATGGGGATGGGATGTTTGCTCACTGTAATATAGATTGTATTCATGATATTAATATGGATAATCTCGATACAGGATCCAATATATTTAGTGGATGCGCAATTCGAACCATAACTAATGTTGTTACTAAATCGGCTAATTGGGTTGGTCGCCTACCAATGCTAGAAGAGGTTCATAATTTACAAATTACTGGAACTAGTGCATCGCATTGTTTTGCAGAATGTCCAAATCTGGTGCAGATTACTGATATTACTATGCCAAATGTTACTGATGCATCCTACATGTTTGCTGATTGCAATAAACTGGAACAAATTAGTATAGGCGGAAATCCGCAAATTGATAATGCATCATATATGTTTGCTGGATGCGGGGATTTGAAACAAGTTAGTATGGGTGAAAACCCGCATATTGATAATGCATCATATATGTTTGCAGGCTGTTATAATTTAGCTGCATTACCGGAAATGGATTACTCATCCATACGAGATGCATCATATATGTGCGCTTACTGCGAAACGCTTGAAATATTTACAAAATATATGCCTAATGTAACTAATGTTATTGGTATGTTTGAAGGTTGTTGGAATATTCTACTTGTTGATAATATTAATTTTGATAATATTACTGATGCGTCATATTTATTTAAAGATTGCGCACATCTATCATATATAAAAACCCTTAAATTCAGAAATGTTAAAAATGCATCCCATATGTTTGATGGATGCCGTTTTGGCCTAGATATAATTGACAATGAGTTCAATAATTTAACGACAACTGACTTTATGCTTGCCGGTACCTCACTCAGCGGCTTGTCTCTAAATATGACAAATGTGACCTCAGCAAGATATATGTTCAGGAATTGTGGACATATACCTGATTTATTGAGCGGTGAGTTAGATGTTAGTAATGTAATTGATGCGTGTGGAATGTTTAGCGGATGTACCATGGGTGGAGTCATTGAATGGTCTTCAGAACTACCGTTTAACAATGTTACTGATGTAACTCATATGTTCGATTCATGTAAGAATATCACTATGGTTAATTTGAGTTGTTTTGGTGATCAGGTTACTGACACATCATATATGTTTAATAATTGCGAGAACTTGGTTGAGTGCCATATAACTAACATTAAGCCATGCAACACAAATCATATGTTCTATTCTTGTGGTAAACTAGAAACCTTGACTATGGATATAAGTAATATAACGGATGCCCAGTTTATGTTTGCCCATTGTAATCTAAGAGTATCTGTAAATCAGGAATTCATGGGCTTCATGCAAAAATTATCTAATGCATCATATATGTTTTATGACTGTAATGGCATTGATGCAATTGATTTTGAACACAACACTATAGTTGATGCATCATATATGTTTAGTAATTGCCATAATTTACCTCAGGTAGATAAGGTCAATGTTCCGATGGCAACAAATGTATCGCACATGTTTGATAAATGTGATGCTTTGACGACCATCGAGGAAATGGTAGTTACTGAAGCGATTGACGCATCATACTTATTCTCTGGTTGCAGCGCATTAACCGAAATACGGAAATTTGTATCATCGAATAAGCTTGACAATGTAGCTAGTATGTTCGTTGAATGCACTAATTTAACCAGTATCCCGGAATTTGACACATCTGGTGTGACAAATATGGGAAATATGTTCTCTTATTGCGAAAATCTGGCTGAAATTCCGGAATTGGACACATCTAATGTGATAACTATGGAAAGAATGTTCTTCAGGTGTTTCGCATTACAAGCTATCCCGGAATTGGACACATCTAATGTAACAACTATGAGACAGATGTTTGTTTATTGTGATAACATCTTGACTATCCCGGAATTGGACACATCTAATGTAACAACTATGAGCCAGATGTTCCATGGTTGCAGTAAGTTAAGAGAGGTTCCTCATTTAAATACATCGAATGTTATTAATATGTATGGAATGTTTGATAATGGTGATGGGTTTAAGCCAAACAATACTTCATTGGCAAGTCTACCTGAACTGGATACGTCTAATGTAACAGATATGTCATATATGTTTAGGGGATGCAAGGGACTTACCGATGTTCCGCATTTTGACACTCGTAATGTAACGGAGATGTATAATATGTTCTCTGGCTGCACTAAATTGCAACATGTGCCTGATTTTAATACATCTAAATGCAAGGCTATGCGATCTATGTTCTATAATTGTAGTAGCTTACTGACTGCACCGAATTTTGATACATCTAACTGCCAATTTATAAATAGGATGTTCTATGGCTGCACATCATTAACCGCTGTACCACTATATGATTTATCTGCTGCAACCAGTATATATAGTATGTTCTATAATTGTAAGTCAGTGGCTAGTGGAGCCCTTGCGTTATATCAAAAGGGTTTCCCCTCCGTCGTATGGCCATCTGAGCGATCTGATATGTTCTACAATTGTGGCATAAATACAGATACGGGATTGGAGGAATTAAAGCAGATACCGAAAACGTATGGTGGCTTACTGGTAGCATAATAAAGCCATTATTTAAATAGACCAGCTATTATATAGCTGGTCTATTTTTTCAGATAACTTACACAACAAGATCGTAATTACTAATCGCCGCCGCAGATACTTCAGATGCACCGACAAACAATCGGATAGGATCATCAGGATTGGCGCCCGGAATAGCAGCATGAGCCTTTAATGCCGTCATAACCGTCTGGGCATTGGTAACATTCCTGATATCGATGTCATATTGCGCCCCAATACCCTTCAATATGCTGAAATACATTGCAGGGAACATAATGACCTTACCCGGCAAGAATACACGCTTTACCAATGCATCATCAATATATCGTGTACAATTGGAATCGATCAGATAGGTAATTTGCTGTGACAGCTTACCTTTCATATAAAACTTAACACGGTCATCCACCATTAGCGTAATAAAGCGGCATCCCGGAACCAACTTGATCTTCTTGTCAAAATCCTTCAGCATCCCCTCATCCATGGCAATCTCGGCCACACGTTTCATCGGATCGGCGTCACGGCTACGAGGGGTATTTCTATCCATAGGCTTAAAACACGATGGGTCAGCAGTAATTGTACGGCAAGTAATGTCAGATGACGAAAACTTAATATACTCATAGAAGCGGCCGCTCATCGAAACTTCCTTATCAACACTAACACTGCCTGTCGTCGGATAATTGATAGCTTCGGCATATTTCACAAATTCAGACAAGGAAAAAATATTGACATTTTCACAGTCAAAATTCAGATCGGCAGGGCCAGCCGATAAATGTGTGAACAAAGCCTGTCCGGGAACTGTAATGCGGCAACGGCCATCCTTTTTATACAACAGGGTTTGTTGCGGCTTTGCGACAGCCACAACTTTTTTCAACAGGTCAAAAAATTGCTGACTAAATGTAATATTGTTCATAAAAACCTCACCATCAAATATATGAAAATCCTATTTATATTGCAAACCGGTGTGTCCAAACCGAATCAGCATCGTTTCGGCCTTATTCCAATCCAGCGAATTAGTACTTGGCACAAAATCAGCGCACATACTAGAATCCACTTCAATTTGCAACATCTTAGTCCCAAGACGCTTCATCATCATGGAAATTGCATATGGGACATAGGAACGTCCATCACCCAATACATGAAATGACTTTAATTCCTTCAGCAGCGGCAAATACCCGCCCCTGATAGCAACAAACGGTCCATCCAGCACAGCAACCTCATGGCATCCCACAGCAGACTTGGTTCCTATAACCCTTCGGGCCAACTCAGGGTTGACATCGGAATACAGAGAATACATTCCGTATGTACTAGGGCAATTCACCCACGACCCATTAGGCAAGAAATACTCATAGCCAAACGGTGCAACTGCCGCATATTCATCCGGCACAGCACGAAGCTTATTAAAGAAATTGGAATCCGGGACCATCGATGAACCGGCAACCAATATAATCCACGCAGGATCCACTTTTGGCGGCAACGACATAATAGTATGAGCTCTTTTCGCTATATTAAGGAATACGGAAAATATAGGTTGCTCAGACCGTTTGAAATACGTCACGGTATCCTTCGTATAGAAGATGCAGTCATTCGGTTCACGACTATACTTTGTATAAATACCAATACTTTCGGTTCTATTATACACAATAGTAACGATTTCAGGCACATTAGATTCTCGAAGCAGTCGATTCGGAGTTATTTTTACCTTGGCAGCCTCAGTAATGCCAAGCATACGTCGAACCTGATTTCGTTCAGATTCAATTTTGATCGTGTTCGCAATAGCCTGTTTTTTACGTTCTTCCTGTTCGAAATCCTTACGTTCGATAGCGGCTCGTATGGACAATTCAAGTTCATCATCTACCGGCTTATACGGAATCGGCATACTGCGAAGCTTGCGCCTAACGGCACGAAGGTGGCTCAAATCATTATGATTTGTTTTGTCCAGAGTCTTCCTGTCCTTATAGACCTTATATTCAAACACCGGATCGACATCAACCCCACTAGCTATAACAGCATCAACCTCTTCTTTAATCCACCCCATGTAGGACGGTGTAAATTGCTTCGCAGTTTTTTTCAGCGCACGGCGTTCCTCAGTCGTAATCGGGGCGGAATTGATTCCGGCCATAGTACGGCATTTATCCTTTACATACGTATCGATCCAAAAATCAGTTTTGCCAAATTTATTTTTAATATGATTTCGGGAATAGTATGGCAAATAATCGCCATAGCACGCCTTATTCTGCAATACAACGTACAGCTCATCAAGATCAGACTTTGTGAAGAAATTTTTCGTGATTCGGCCAACCTTAACCTTTTCCGGGACAAGCTGACGCCCATTCAGCATTAGACGATATGTCCGATCAGATATTTTCATATAATTACGGCATAAATTTACCGTCAATTTATCTGGCAATGGAATCTTCCTAAACAATACTGTAGCCGCTTTATTTTTTGCCTTCGCCTCGGCATAGATATTATTCAGATACAGACTAATTTGGTCACGGGTCATTCCCCTAAACCTACGTTTTCCGTCACGGCGCACAGCCTGTATACAGGTAGCCTTACCGATGCGAACATAATGGCGCAGCCTGCCGATTTTTAATCCAAGAAATGCAGCGCAATCTTTCATCGGCATTTTTGGCGGAAGCCATCGAACCATCTTACTAGGCACGTAATTCTTTATGAAATAATCATAATCCTTATAATAAATAAACTTGCCATATTCGTCCGCAGGCTGTTCAGTAATATATCCCTGCTTCACAAGGCGTAAATATGTTCGTTCATTTACATCCAAATCAGCTATAATTTCAGCAGGTCTCCATTTAGCCATTGGATGATTCTTATTAGGCGGCTCAATACCATATGACCTCAACTTAGCCATGGCCCGTTCAAAGTTATACACTTTTAGGCCATTAAGCCCGGGCTGCTTAAACGGAATATCATTTAAGAAATCGGTATCTGTAAGTAAACTAATCGGCCGCCCAATATGTTTAGCTATCGTACTCACCGGTACGAATTCACTTTCACCACCCTTATATCGAAGATCACCAAGCATATTTAAAAAACAACTCCTATTCGTCTAGCCGCCGAGAGGCGGTCTCTCGCAATTTTACGGGCCGCCATCTTTTCTTCCCTAGCCTTCTTCTCTACATCACCGAATTTCAACGCAAACAAAATATCTGACCCTTCTGGACGCATACTATACTTCTGGATGTAAGCAGGATCAACATACCCACTGGAATCTAACGGCATTTCACCGGCCATTACTGCCCCGTTTATATCCTTCGCCTTAATATCATTCCAATCAAACCATCCGAATCCTTTCTTAGTCGTGTCAACCATAGCTTTCTGGCCGGGAGGGTCGTTGTCCCAAATAATAGTACATTTATCCTTATTTGCAGCAATCTGCGGATTATCGTTCAATACTTCGCCAAGATGCTGGATACCACCTATAGCAATGGAATTACGAATAAACGTAGAGTCGATAGTACCTTCAAGAATATAAAACGGCTTCGAGAAATCAACAAAGTCTATATTATAAGCCGTGCGTTTTACACCTTCAAAATTTCGGTAACGTAGCGTATTATTCGGATCGATAGCTCTGGCATCAAACTGATTCCATGCACCGCCAAAACGATAGAACGGTATGATAATACGATCACGATATTCATTACCAATTGGATAACCACTACTGTTCAGAATTAAATTACCAGCCGGGTCTCGTTGTAAAAAACGCTTATCATTAAGACATACAAACCATTTTTCGTATACCATCGGCCTAATTTTTCGGTCAATACAAATTTGTTTACCCTGAACCGCTAACGGATGGTTGCATGTAATTGGGATAATTTCACCATCCATGAATGGCAGGCCAATTTTTTTAGCCTCACTTACTGGCACTTCCTTTTTCTGTTTCGGCTTACTATCACTATCGAATCCAAGCAGCAACATTCGTCCAAATCGATCTTCATCATGTTCCTTGATATACTGCATAAAATGTTGGCTCACACCACACTTATAGCATATATAACGCCACGTATCCTTGTAAACGTATGCTTTTTTCTTGTTTGGAAAATTCAAATCGCCGCACGTAGGACACACAAAGTTGAAACAGTCTGATTTTTCAACCAGAACTTGCCCGCCGAACATTTCATTCACGGCATCTTCATATTCCGTATCAGGTATATTTTCGTACGAAAAACTCATGCACCAAATATATTAAAAAATGAGGATGGTGCCAAATTTAGCACCACCCTCGGTTTCCAACTACTACTTCAATTTAGAACGGCAGTTCGTCATCATCAGAAGAAGACGGCGGGAGCTGATTTGCCATAGGCTGGGCGGCCGGTGCAGCTGTTCGAGGAGCAGCGATAGCGGCGGCAGCCAGCAAAGCAGCGTCATTATTTACCTGCGCAGGCTGTGCGGCAGGAGCCGGTGCTGCAGTCGGTGCAACAGGAGCGCCAGTTCCGAGGAACTGAGAAGCATCAACTACAGTGGTACGGGGTTCAACAGCCGGCTTGTATGCAGTTGCCTGCTGATATCCGCCAGTCGGAACATCGTTAGTGATAGCGTCGGCCTTTTCCTGAGCCTTACGTTCGGTAGCTTCCCAGAATTCACGAATAGCGGCGGCAGCTTCCTGTTCGGTAGGAACGCCTTCGAGATACTTGGTCAAATCATGACACTGGTTCAGGATTTCGATCATCTCGTTGTTTGTTCCAGCCAACGGTGTTGCTTCGTCTTCATATTCAGAACCTTCATAGGTAGGCATGCCCTTAGCTTCATCCCAAGTGACCATGACAGTAAAGTCTACGCCATTAGTCGGGGAGTGCGGGATAAAGCGGCGCTTTTCCTTCTTCTTACGATCACGAATACTACCGGGTGCATTGGCAGAATCTGTAGTGGTTTCAGCACTGTCGTCAAACGGTGCACGAAGCATACGATCCATAGCGTCACTATGACGCCACACCTTAACCAAGCCGTTGTTGTTCGGTTCATTGTCGTCCTGACGGATCAGAACGTTGGTATACCATTCTTCACGGGCGAGCATCTTGGTGAGTTCCTTGGCACGTTCGTCCTTCTTGCCATAAAGCTTAACAACTGCGTCGTAACGGTTCCAGATGTCAGCACAAATAGGACAGCTGGTTACACCCGGAACAGACATGCGGCACTTCACTTCACGGAAAACACCATTCATAGCAAGACGATGGGTCTTGACATTAACGCCCGGATAAAGATTATTCTTGAGACCTTCGATGCCCTGAGGGAGCACACGAATAGTTGCATCATAGCCCGGATGCTTTGCGGAAACACGGGGACGCCACTGATTAGGATCAGCATTAGCGGAACCGCCACCACGTACATTAGGAATGACTGGAGCAGCATTGATGGTCAAGAAATCATCAAACGAAGCATTAGCATTAGGAATCTGAGTATTCATGTATTACCTTACCTTTTCTTATCTTTTTCTTTTTCTGTTCTTTTTTATCTATCTTGTCCGCAGTGTACCCGTTGCCGGTTAACTGCCAATGTATAAATTATACTATTTATTATTTTCAGTGTCAAATTTTGAATATGTGAGCTGAGCAAAGGCTTCAGATCGTTTAAGAGCCTTGTCAACCTGTTCACTAAGATTTTCCGGCAACTCAAAGTCAAGATCGTCCTTATGTTCTTCTTTCAGGGCGTCGGTGACTTCATCCATCAAGCTGTCAAAATCCCAAGATACTTGCTTAGCAATAACATTATTGATAACACACAGGTCGGAGAACTTAGATGCATATCCTTCAAGCTTTTCAGAATCGGTGACCTGCGTATTGTTCGGGTCATATTCTTCGTCGATATGGACCTTTCCGTCTGTGTCCTTGGCAAGCATTTCTGCAGGATTCTCGACGAAATGCGCACGGTCGATTTCTTCATCATCACGTTCATATTCATGGGCTCGGCTTAAATAATCCTTACCAATAAATCGATTTCGCTTCTGTACTTCAGCCAGCCAAGTGTTATACGCCTCAGTCTTTACCAGAACTTTTGTACCGCCATCACCCACACCATTGCCGTCAGTACCAATGTTGCAAATAGCATTCGTAATCGTTTCAATAGTTTCCTTGTTGGCGGCAGCTTTTTCAGCCTCGGCCATATCGTTTTTCGTCATGACGTCATTATAATTTGAAAACTTAAACTTGCTCATATAACTACTCCAATATATCAGCTATGAATACAAACAGGCCTTGAATCAGCATCACAATTTCATCGCCAATATTGGCAAAAAACTCAAGAAACCTAGATTTATTAGATTCGCTACGTTTCGTCATTACATCAACCCCGCCATGATTTCAGCTTCTTCATCAGGATCATCTTCAAGCAAACGTTCTTCATACGACTTTTCTTCCGCCGGAGCGCCAGTCACAATGTCATTATCATCATCTTCCGCATTTTTTGCACGCTTACTTGTCGAATTCACAACAACCATTTCAAGTTCCTGTTCACTAATTTCTATAGATCGCTCCCTAGCAAGCAACAGTTTGATGTCCGTATCCAGAATTGCGCTTAGCTTCACGGCATCAACCATTGTTTCAACGGCAACCAGAATGTCAAACATCCCGAACCCTTTAGAGGCGTACGTTTTATACAAATCCCAGATAGCCGCATTCAGTTTTTCCTTATTCTTCTTAATGATATTTTCAGGCATATTCAGGATAATACAGCTATCGCCATCAAAACGTGGTTTCATTAGATATTCATCCAATTTGGCCACAATTCCGGCAACAGATGTATCTAGCTTATCCTTCTTGCCATCAGTCAAATTTTCTAACATAGTTAGTACCCATTACTAAAAGCTATGTTAGAAATTAGATCATTCTACACGTAGTTTCCTATACCATCGGCCGGAGTACCTGCGGACCCAACGACTTCATCAATAGTCTTCTGCGGCACCGTAGTCTGGTTCTGGATTCGTTCACGACGACGTGGTGGCGCACCATTAGGCCTATTCACCGGCTGCGGAGATATTGACGCCTGTACCGTTTCGAATTCGATTCGGGCAGCCTCTTCGGCATGCAATTCATCTTCAGTGGCCGTAAACCAACGCATTGTACTAAAATCACAACGGGTTTTGAATGGAATTTCATTGGGGCCCATTCGATTCTTCTTGATCCAGTGCGCATACATACCGAGTGACGCCAATACAGGGTCCTTCGTAATGGTTATGATCAAGTCACCGGTTTCAGAATAAGCGGAAGAACCACTGACTGATTCCAGACCGGCGTCAATATTAGAATAACCGGTACGATTAAACTGGATAGCCGACAACCCAGCTATATTACGTTCAATGCATAACTCACGGATCTGTTCGGCCTTAGCCTGTCCATCCAAATACTGACTTTGTTCCGAAATCGCACCAGACTTATTTGGCTTCATGATGCCAATATAGTCGATAACAAGTAAATCAATTTTCTTACCTGTAGTTGCCGTAAACGAATCAACCAACGCCTCGATATCATTGGTCGTAGTCGTCGTCCTCATGTGCTTGATTTTCAATGTACCGAAATGTTCAGCGTCAGGATTCTTCGAATCATACATCATCTGGCGGCATTCGTCAGGCGTTAAATTGCAGACGTCTCCCTGCTTGACACCGGTAACATTAGCCGTAATTCGGCGCCACACGTATGCTTCAGACAATTCAAGCGTAATATACAGCACATTATAGCCTAAACGAACGGCATGGCCGGCCTCACTACATAAAATAAGTGACTTACCTACGTTCGGCTGTCCCACATATAGAGTAAGAGCTTGGCGAGGATATCCACCCTTACTATCGTCGCCTTCAACCGGAGTCGTATAATGGTTAACCTCAGCAACACCTGACGGGATCGCATTGACAGTTTCACGCAACCTACGTTGAGCCTCTTCAATGTCATCAACCAAGTCAAGACCTAAATTCATGTGAAGACTAAAATTGATTCGTTCCTTGAACATCGGGATGATGTTTTTAACGTCTTCAAGGCGATTTTCATTCATGGCAATCGCTTGCTCACGAATAAGCATTGATAGCGATGCCTCTTGATAAAAGTTTTCGATCAACGACACACAGTATGACTGTGTGACAGGCGGTATTTCTGAATTACAAATTGTAAGAATTTTATTACGAACTTCTTCACCAAGACCATGCTTTTCAACACCCAACAGTAATTCCTGACCGGACGGCTGCCTGCCATATTTTCGAACAAACCCACGAATCAGACGAACGATGGTCTTATTAGTTTCATCCTTGTATAGGCCAATTTCCATCAATTTAGCCATTTTCACCGAAATTGTGGCATCAGTAAAGTATGTTCTAAGCACCCAGTCCTCACGGGTCAAGTCATACACAGCCATATATCACTTCCTTTAATTTCACATAAGTACGTGACAAGTTTAGAAATTCAACACACAAAATCCAAATTAGAACAAACCGGGGCTGTTTAGCGCAGCCCCGGTTGAACGTCAGGTAAGGAACAAATTAGTTTTCTTCATTTTCATCGACCTCAAGACTACGGAGCATTTCAGCAGTCTTGGCAACCTCGGCGTCCATTGCGGCACGAGCCTTCTGTTCAGCAGCAGCCAATTCGTCTTCATCGAATTCGATTTCTTCATCAACACGGAGGCAAGGCGGACGATACTTATACGTAGCCTTAACATACTCATTGATAGGTTCCAGAATGGTACCGATGGTGTTCTTGCCACGTAACTGGCTCAACTTGCAGACCAGCCACTGTGATGGATCCTTATTCGGGTCCTTAATCACATAGCACTTCTTCCTAGTCTTTGTGCCATCCTTTTCAAGCGGCACGGTCAAATCAGGGTACTTAGACGCCTTAAATTCTTCGATCAAGCCGGCATCCATAGCGATCTGATGCAAACCGTAGTAACGGTCAAGACCATATTTATAGTCTAGATAAATCGGCGCACGCAGACCTTGCTTGACAAGACGACTCTTAGTTACAGTAGCATGAAGAACAACACCGAGAACTTCCTTACTATCCTTTTCAGAAGCCTTTTCGAAGGTCTTGAACAGGTTCAAAATAATGGAAGCACTAAACTTAGCACCTTCACCACCAGCAATCTTTTCAGGATTACCGAACATTGCACCCGGATCCATGTAAACATGGTTCGTAATGAACATCGGGATACCTAAATTTGCGCAACGGTTGGTAATAGATCGATACATACCGGCCAACTGCTTAGCCTTGGTCATGTCCTGCTTGATTTCACCCTTAGTTGCGTCATTGATGGCCTTTTCCGTGGATAACTGACCCTGAGAGTCAAGGATGAATGCCACCTTACGCTTAATTTCAATACTATCGCCACGGTCTTCTTCAAGTGCATCGATAATGCCATTGACCGAAATAAAGAACTGTTCAACGGTAGTCGGTTCCTTAATAAGTCGATAATGACCCGGGATAAAACCGTTCTGAGTTTCCAAATCTTCTTCAGTAGTTTCACCTTCAGTATCATAATAGAAGATGTAATATCCTTCCTGAAGCAGGTTATAGCAGTAATTGTTTTTTCCGATATAAGATTTACCACTACCCTGCTGACCTGCTACCATGATAAAGCGGTTACGGGGGAACCCGCCGAAAATATCACCACACAGCAACCCATTCAGGGCATATGAACCAGAATCCACAAATCCGAAATCCGGATGACGCATACGCTTATCCGCATAACGGTCATTCACCTTGATACCATTCAAGAATGAAAAATCATCATCAGCAATACTTTTCTTTGTTGCCATATTAGTCCTCACTTACGTTTTTTACATCAAAAAATGTAGTAAGAACATTTTTTTATGTCAAATTTTCACAAGTTTACGGTGTAAGCAAGTCTTTTCCACCCTTTAATGACGTCCAAACATCATTTTTTGACATCACCGGATGCATAAAAATAGTCGAATTCGCAAAATACACCTTAGACCAAGGCAATTTTGCATCACCCAATTCAAAAGGACGCCTACAAAACACTATAAAAGGATCAAAACTATTGACTTTGTTAGAATTTAACACTTCAGGCCACCCCTGTACGGACAAAACAGCGCAGTTTTGTTGTATCATCGTAACTGAAAATCGAGGTGGATGGCCATTACTTTTGACTAAAACGCTATATTTGCCATTTTTATTATGCAAAAACAGGTTTCTGCGGTCATCACGAAGAACTTTCAGGTATTCTTCCAAATTGATGTACCCGACTAATGGCAAATTTTTAGGCATATGCGTATTCAATTCATAATATCGAGCAATAACAGGTTCGAACAATTTACCATTATTCAAATCCAGATGTGTCATGATATCAAAAATTCCACGAATATCCTTATGGGCCTCCGCATTAAACGAAATGGCCTGCTTATTACTATCCATCATAAGATAGATGCTTTCATACCTGAACGGCGACACAAATGTAAACCCACACTCAGGCAGTCTAGAACCTGACGGAAAATAATTCAGTGCTTCCGCAATATCCC
Organism: Fibrobacter sp.; assembly: GCA_024399065.1. NCBI lineage: Bacteria > Pseudomonadati > Fibrobacterota > Fibrobacteria > Fibrobacterales > Fibrobacteraceae > Fibrobacter > Fibrobacter sp. Next base: position 73,881 of record JAKSIB010000005.1, read on the forward strand.
TGACACCAGTCGATTTCGCAACGATCGAGTCATTAACCACATACAAATCAACAGTTCGACCATTTAGCCTATACGCCGGCATAGCAATGCCATTATCATTCTTGTAAGTATCAGATTCAATAACAACATGCGACAACGGATGGCCGGCATTATCCAGCATACCGAATTCTTTTGCAACATCCATGTAGTCAGTCTTGTAGTCCTTTACATAAACAAGCTGCTTATTCCCGACATGCTGCAGTATCATTATTGGCCCCTATCTTTGAAAGTTAGATAAATGTATTCATGACGATGCGTCGGCAACAAAATGCATAGCTTAACTTTAATCGTATTCATGCCCTCGTCAAACGATACCGAGCTCAGGTCAGGATCGATCGTTACACGGGGTTCATACTTCGCTACAACCTGCATACATTCCTTGATAATTTCATCAGTATCATCAAGTGTGGCAATCGTAAATATACGGCGTTCAATAGTCGAACCAAATCGATAATTGAACAGTCGTTCCCCCTTATTAGTTAAGAGGCATGAATACAAGTTTTGGATAAGACTAGTTTCATCAGTGATTTCAGCAAAATTGTTGAAGCCGAGATCACGATTATACGTCGCAGATACACTGACTCGTTTATCCTCGTTTACACCCGGCCTAATCTTATCTGCCAGAATAGTATTACGGTAATATGCGTCATTTTTAATGTATAGGTTGTACGGTTTCGTCAAGTCAATTAGGGTACCGTTAGGTAAAACACTCTTGACCACGATGGAAACGTTTCCCGTAACTGTATCCGGGACCACCACGTCAATGTAGTTTGAATTACCCGATACAATCACACCCTTGACCCCATCAAAATACACTTCATTATTAAACACGTAATTGCCAAATGACCCGCTATAATCACTCACCAGCAATCGGATCGTTTCGCCCCCAATCGCAGACGACGTACCGATCGATATGTTAAACGTTTCAGGCTTCATAATAGCCTTTTCACCAGACGTAATAAGCAAATACGGGTGGAACTGAACATTTTCGGTAGAATTAAACGTGATTGACGGATTACCTTTATTCTTGATCATGACAGCAATCGCCGCCGGATACTGATACGTATTATTAAGCCATTTCTTGACTATATCCGCATTCAATTCCAATTCAATATAATTGTTATACCCGTCCATTCGGCCATTGTTAACAACCATAGATGCCACTGGAATGTTGGTCACATATTTAGACAGTTCGCCATACGTCATCCCAGTATCCCATTCACTAGACGACATTTGATACACAACAATATCACCTGAACTATAATTCATCCCAGACACATACATTCCTAAAGTTCCAACACCCTCTAGAGTATTCAGGTGTCCGACAGCAAACTTCATAGCAACAATCGTATTCATGTTACCTCGTGACGAGATCAATGTCGGATTAGAACTGAATTCCGGTATTCCACCCTCAACGACATACGTATCAACTATAGGTTCAGCTTTCAACGTATTTATTGTATGGGCATATTCGGACGCATTATCCAGTACAATTTTATGGCCACCTGCAGATGTTTCAATAGTAGGGAAATTTACCGGTATCGATTTAGATGGCAATACAGGGGTATTGTAAACACGAGCCTGAACATCTAACTTACGGGTAGCCCCAGTACATAAAAATGTATATGTATTGGGTTCAGATGATGAATCGACAGAATCAACTTTAATGTTGGTAAAGATCCCTCGTTCATTAGCGGTGGCCCCATCATAATCAAATGTGAAAAAGTCTCCCTCTTCAGCCTGTAATGATGCTGATGAAATCGTTGCAGTTCCCGAATCAGGGTCAATATGCAACGTCTCCACATTATAATAGGATACAAGTTCCCACTTTTCGGCACGGCCGATTTTATTATAGCTAACATCAGGCGTGTTTGGGTTATAATGCTTTGTCTGATACGAAAAGCTGGTTGGGTTTATTCGCTTAATCAAAAATGTGCCCATGAACCTACCACCATTCTCGCCAAGAATATGATTCGTAGTTGTCAACGTAGACGTCGACGAACCAGCCACAGGCAATCCAGTAATGGTAATAGCGTCACCAGTTTCAAACCCATGCGGTTCCGCCGTAATTACAGTCACTGATGTTCCGGTTGATGTAACTGAACGGATTTCGATATCACTAATTTGACGTTCGATGATCAAATTTCGTGGATTTTTTGTACTCACACTAGGCAACATAGAAGCGCCGCTAACTGTTATCGATTCGCATTCACGATAATGCCTATCGATTCCGTGTAGCACAAATGTATTCACACCGGCTACAAGAGGATATCGTATTTCTGTGTTAAAATTTTCGCCGTGGTCAGAATCAATACGAGGCGGTCTAAGTGCCGAATCCCAGTCGTCATACTCTGCCACACCAGATGTTTCCATCAACCCATAATGGGCGGTGGTTGTGTACGCCTGTGCGGAATCCTCATAATTCAAGAACAACCTTGCTCGGTATACATCATCCAGAATATTATCGGGTAAAGTAATCGAATACGACAGTGATCCCGGATTAACGGTCATACTAGCATTTACGTCAATAAAATTAATCATATAACGAACCCTCAATTCGGTCTTCCTCGGACTGAACCTTTTTCAATGATGTACGCTCAGTCGTCTTGGACTTAGTATCCTGTTCAGTGTGTTCATCTAAATCACGATCAAGACTTGAAAATGACTTACGTTTAAAATCACCGAACGCCCTACTCATCTGAGACGCATAATCAACCAGTTTATTTACATGAGTGACAATGCGACCAAGTTTCGATAGTTCAGGGACGACATCAAGAATAATACCAATACCTTTGGGCACATCGTCTTGTTCAATCTCGCTGACAGCAAGAACGATATCATCAAGAGATATCCCATCAATCAGAGATTCTATTGCAGTTTTCGCCCATGCATCAAAATCATTACGGGTATCGCTAATAACATTCAGCATAGTAGTCGATCCACGAACAATCACATGCTTAGAATTACCGATTATCGAATCATAGGTATCACGCAAATTAAGCTTGGCAAATCGATATATAACACCGTAATTAGATCCAGATGCTTCATCGAAAAACGCCAAAAAATCACGAATCAATGACAAGCAAACACTATTTTTAAAACACGCAGCCTTATCATCGTACGGCACCCCGTTATTCGATTGAATACGTTGATACACTTCGTATCTAGCATCTACGCTAGTACGCATTTGTCGAAGCAGTGATAATGGTTCCGCCAATTGAGTTTGATATGCAGCCAATTCATCAGGCGTAGCCTTGGGGTTTTGGCTACGATACTCTGAAACTTTCTGTTTCATGTCATCATCCGACATAACACAATATTTTTTAAAAATAGCATCAATGGCATCAACATCACCAACTAAGCGGTTAACCATAGCGGCAAAATTATTAAACCACATGTCACGAATTAAGTTCACCTTATCGGCTGAACTAAAGAATTCACCTTTAGTTGCCGCATTAACAGCACTAACATGGTCAACAGCATCTTTCCTACCAAATAGCACATCATCAAATAAATGCAATGCAAATGATTCGTCATTTTGTACAAGATAATCATAATACGGCATCATATCAAAATCATTATCTTGCAGCATAGTCATAACTCGCTTAGCTTCATCAAGACCGGCATTTGAGTTCGTAATCAAACGGAATGTATCCACAACCAACGATTCGGGCATTTCAAGATTCTGAGCGACCATAGAGCAAATAGTTTTTGCCAACGGATCAAGCTGAATTACCATTTCCGATAAGAGATTTTTAACGTTCATCACAATATCGGATGAATTACTTACACCTCGACGATGAGATACGACATCATTGACTGTCCGGATTTGGTTCCTATTATTATCATACACGCTAACGTAATTATTATAGATAGAATCAATGCTAGACGCCATAGAATACAATGCGTCAACAACCTTTTCCGCACTCATGAATTGATCCGTATCATATCCGGCAGCTTCCAACTGTGAAAACAATGATGGATACAATTCGCCATTCACAACACGAATGATTCTCGCACGAATATCATCAATTAGAGCATGGGCGTATATGTGTTCAGCAGCGTCATGCTTAGAATTTTCCTTTGTACCGGGCGTTGAAATTGCCATATACGGGACCCTACCATACATTCCTTCAATCATATCATATGCAATAGGTGTCTGATCAGTAGTCAAAAACACTTCAATAATATCACGAATAATTGTAGAATAACTGGTTAGCGACGTGAAAATAACTGACGCTTCAGATGTAGAATCAATTTCAGGGAATGTCAACGCATCCATAGGCATGGAATGTTCAACAGCATTGTTGGCATCACTTACGAGACGCATCCACCCCATAATCTTGGAATAAGCCCTATAACTGCGCTTAATTGCGCTCATACAGCGCTTAACCATTACAGAATCCGAACGTTCTGCATCAGACACACGCATATCCACTAAATCGGAGTGTCCCTGACTAACAGATCCCTCTTCAGCATTATTGCGACCACCGTCATCAGAATCATCAGACGAATCCCCGATACGATTAGTTGCATCAATATCAGTCAAGTCAACAGCAACAAATTGATCGGCGAAAATATTATGAACGACCTCAGTAGCTGTGTTTCCCTTTTCATCTTTGATTGGATTACCTTCTGCGTCAACTTTATCAATAACATGGTCAAGTTCAGTTAACTGCAGAACAAAAGCCTTTGAATATGGATACGCCATATTAAATTCGCTAACATTCCTATGGCGGCGCCCAATACGTCCCTCAGACCATGTCGTGCCTTGTCTAAATTGAGCATATAGAGTTTCAGCGTCAGCGCTCAAATCAACAATTTGCCCATCTACGTTAACCGGCTTAGCAAATTTTTGTAAAACAGCAAAAAAACCGGGTATAGCACCACCTCGTCTTATCCCATTAAAAAATGCGGACGAGCCAAAAATACGTAAAGAAAACTTTGCGTTAGCATCAGTCAATTCTGTACTAGACGGTAATTTAAGCGATCCATATACCTTGGCACACGTTGTCATTTTTTGGAAATCATATCCGTTTATCAACGCAGTGATAGCGTCCGTAACAGTCCCCGAATCACTATTATCAACGTATGAATCAATGGCATCACGCAGCGTAAGATTAATCTGACGTCCTAACTGGTTGTTAAACCCCTTATTCGCCAAAGACACATTTTTATTCATACGGTCTTTACCAGTAACTATCTGCATGCCAATACTTTTAGCCAAAGAACGTAAACTACCATTGGCGGCATTGACAGACAAGCCGCTATTCTCTTTGCCAGATTTATTCCAATATAGGTTACCCGTATCGATAACATTATTAAAATACGCTGCTAAAGCGCTTGCTACATTACGGTTACCATATATTTTTTGCAATTCACGTTCATTATTATCCACTTGAGTGTTCAACGCATCGCCACTCAATCCTGTAGTGTTAGCATACTTATCAATATCAATAAGCGGTTCCAGCCAATTCATGACCATAGTTGAGTTAATCTCGGGAACTTCACCACCATTGTTATAATTTTGCTTAGCTCGATCCGCCCAGATATTAAGCAAGGTCATCAGGTCATAGTTAATGTACTTCAATACATCACCGGTGGACAGTTGTTTTATAATTTCCTCGTCTTTCATACAATCACCTTACTTTTCCTTGGGTAAACGATTCATATTTGCGTCAGCATATTCTCCATATCCAGCCACAAGACTATTAAACATATCGTTGGTATGATCATCTAAGTCACCAACCGTGATGGATCCAACCAATGCATGTGCATCAGGAATAACCTCTTCATATTCTTCGCCATCATCAACAACAACCCCAACATGGCATTTGACATAATCGATTAGTCCAAACATAGCCAATGTAGGGTCATAGTTATACACATTATCAATCAAGCGAATTGTGTTACCGCTAGTCATAAGCGCCTTATTGGATGTCATTGACTGCATAGATACATCAGCCGCTTTACTGGTAACGAATCCACCATATTTCTCGCTGGTATACTGATATACAGGCAACGATTGCTCCAGCACTTCCAGCGAGCATCTCAGCAATGTATCAGCATCTAGCTCAGACTTGAGTGTTTCAATAAACAGAGTTTGGAATTTCGAAGCATCCAGTTCAGTCAACATCTGATGACGGGTATTCAGAAAAATCTGGACCAGCTCACGGTTACATATAATGTATTGAATACGCTTAGCGTCAGCTTTAGATATGCCAAGTAGTTTCAACAGCATATACCAATCAGCACTTTCGCCTTCATATTGGTTTGGGGCATAAAAATATTCCGGGTATAAAACGTTTCTTCGCTTACCATCAGAACCCTTAAATCCTCTAGCCAGCATAACAATAAATTCAGCTATAGACACTTTAGCCAGCGATTTATCGAACACCCTGATATTGGCATCCGACGCAACGACATTCTCGGAAACATGCAGCAACCGCATCAACTGGTCACGATCTTCCAAAGTAATCATCGTGCCTCTTTTATCTCTAGCAGCAAGCTCATTATATTTTGCAGCGAATTCATCACCACTTATCTGAGAACCATACAAAAATGCGTTCAACATTTGGGCCCAAATATTTCCTAGTGTCGCAGCGGTATACGTATCCATAAGCAAATCCCTATTGTTACAGGTAGTTTATAAGATTCGACGGGATTTGAAACAAAAAGCCCACACTTTCATGTGGGCCGTGGGTTCGCTATGGTCTATGGTAATTCAGGTAGTTCCATACTAGGTGGTGCGTCATCATAGTCAGACTCATCATCTTCGGCTTTCGCAATCGATTCCTCAAGATCATTCAGATACTTATAGAATAATGAATAGCTTTCAACCATATCATCCGATTCAGTCTCGAATATATCAGTCGGAATCCATCGTTCATCCAGATACATCTTGGCCCGTTCGTAATATTCATAGTCATTCGGGATCCACACGTCATAGACATAGCCTAAATCAGTGACCAGCATCCCTATACGAATAATCTCCGGATATCCACCATACAAAACAACTTCCTTCATATTCGTCGGGACTTTAGTCTCGTCAATCGGATTTTCAGAAAAATCCTTATATGTACGAATCGACTTGGAAATAGTGGAATCTACAGAAAATACATCGTAACTATATTTTCCCGGGACAAACATATTACCACTAGATTTAACAGTACCATTAGAGATGGCAATGCCAAAAAGCTTTGAACTTACGTCAGTATCCTCGATCAGAGGATTCTTCTGAATATACTTGGTGGCAAATTTACCTACATTCACATTTTTAGGCACAAATCCAAGCGAATACGCCGTAGAGCAATCCTTCATGGCGACACTTGCAATAAAAGTACCGCCAAGATCGTCAAAGACGGCATCATAAGCATCACTTCCGGCAATACGTTCATTGGTAGACAGAATGAACGGAATTCCATTATAGACATAAATGGTATACCGTTCAGTCTTCATATCGCCGATAACGCCCGTATTGACATATACATGCACAGGCTTGTAATGTTCAGATTCATCAGTTCGTAGGTCCACTACCAACTTCTTGAAATCCTCTATCATATCGGCGCCGTCGTAGTCACTCATGAAAACACTCATGGTCGGTACGACGGTAGTTAGTCCACGGTAAACATTATTCATTGACAAGCAATCCAAGCGATTCGTTAACAGAGGTCAGAAGGGAACCGAGGGTTGAACCCGGGGCAGTTGCGCCGGATTCAAGACGGCCAATATAATCATCAATCGCATTAAGGATATCACCAGACACGGTAGCCGTATCATATTCAATCTTAATATCCTTCTTAACAGTGGGGACCCCATCTTCAACCGTCAATCCAGCCTTTTCAGCTTCTTCATTCGAAACATGGACACTATCGATGAATGCGTCAAATGCCAAGCGCACGGCCAGCGTAGACGGCAATCGATATGCGTTACGTTCAATATTCCAACGGTCAATAATACCCAACTTGATTTTCTTAGTCTTAATAGTCTTCATAGACAAACCCTATGTCATTTTCCTTTAAATTATATCATTAAACCTGTTATTACGGATTTCAGTAAACATATTAGTATCCGAATCTGTTTTTTTCAGGGTAACATTGAATCGAATCAAGAACCCGGATACCTTCTTGATGAACGGAACACCCGTTATATCTTCAGGCGCCACGACCACATTGAACTCTCGGCCATTACCGGCGTCAACCTTAACACATGTTCCCAGTACAAGATCTTCAGGGTACATTTCAACAGTCGTATCGATCACATTGTCGGTTGCGTCATACGAACATTTACCACATGGCGTGACATTAAACTTGACATGGAGATTGCCATTTTCACCACCATTAGATCCATTATTGCCATCACCACGCAAGTCCAGCTTCAATACACCCGGCATGTAATTAATTGGTTTGACAACCGTCTTTGTAACACTGCCAGAACCATTACACACATCGCACTTTTCTTCCGTCTTGTATCCGGTGCCGTCACAACCGATGCATTTACGCTTACGGCCCTTAAAATGGATCATTCCATAGCCACCACAATGAGGGCAAACATGATGTATTTTGGCACCAGTACCGGCACATTCTAGGCATTCACTATGGCGGGTGAATGTGATCGGCATTGCCGGCACCCCAGTCATAAACATGTCGACCGGCAAATTGACTGTCAAGTCAATATCCGTCCCATGCTTCATGTTTTTGGGTTTTATAGGTTTTTTGCCAAAGTTTTTGGCAACTTCCGGACGTCCAAAAACTGATGCCAGCATATCAAAGTCGGCTGCAAACGCATTGGATTCGTCATATTTCCTACGATCCTCAGGCGTCTTGATAATTTTATAAGCCTCATTCAGCTTAACCATCATGGAATCATCCCCATTATTCTTGTCAGGATGATATTTTTTAGCCAATATTTTGTACTGTTTCGCTATTTCAGCATCGGTAGCCGTTGGGCTAACCCCAAGAATCTCGTAAACACTCATGAACTACCCTCCCACTAAAGATGGGTGGGTTTCCCCGTGTCCATCTGTGGCATTACAAGCTTCCTGCTCAAGGTGTGCAACCACACCAGTGTCAACAGGCTTAATGGTTCCATCCATTCCCTCAGTCCCTGAGGTATTTCCACTTAAACGTATGCGATTCCCTTCATTCAGTATGTTGATAGCTGCGTTCTGGTCTCTATCTAGCCAAGTGCCACAATTCGGGCAAGTCCACTCTCTATCAGATAGAGTCAGGGTGGTATTCTTGTAACCGCAGCAGTGGCATAGCTTGCTGGACGGATAGAACGAACCTACCTTGACATAGTATCTACCGTGCCAGTAGGACTTGTAGGCAACCATATCACAGAACCTACCGAACGATGCATCGGCTATTGCCTTGGCTAACTTATGGTTCTTCAACATATTTGACGGCTTCAGGTCTTCAGAGTAGATGTATTGGTTCTCTACAACTAACTGCTTGCTGACCTTGTGCTGGAAATCAATTCTCTGGTTTCGTATCTTCTCGTGTACCAGAGCGACACGGTGCTTCTGCTTCCGATAGTTATTTGAGCCTTTGGTGCAATGTGACAGCTTACGCTGTTCCTTTGCTAACTTTTGCTCACTCTTTCGGAAATATTTTGGATTGTCAATGACGCATCCATCGCTGTCTATCAAGAAATCCTTGATGCCGAGGTCGAAACCAACCTCATTTTGATTAGGAGGCAGTTTCAGCCGTTCATCATCCATTTCTACTAGGATGGAACAGAAATACTTACCCGTAGTTGACTTGGATATCGTCAGGCTGCATACTTTGGTTATGGGCAATGACGTGAAATCATAATCTTGCCTAAACTTAACCAATCCCGCCTTCGGTATGAATATCCTATCGTTTCGTACACCTCGGATTAGCTTACCTATGATTTTCGACATCATCGCATTACGATAAGATTGTCTATCACTCTTCTTCTTGAACTTTGGGTAGTTAGCCTTCTTGTCAAAGAATTTCTGATAGGCTTCCTTGGCATCCATATAGACGTTTGCCATACCTTGGCTGTCGGCTTCCCGCATCCAAGGCCACTCCTCCTTGAACGACGCCAACTTCGGTGTAAATGACATCCGAGTTTCCTCGTATATAGCTTGCTTCAAGGCAATGAACTGGTTGTATATGAAACGGCAAGTGCCGAAGGTTCTATTGAAGAACCTCTCCTGCCGTTTAGTTGGATACAACCTTATCTTGAATGCCTTGTTTATCATATACAAAAATGGCCCATTGAGGACTAAACTGGCATTCAATTCCCCAACAGGCCACAAAATTCTTGTTTCCGATAGGACAATAGAGAATGCCAGTAATCCATTGTTCTACCTATACGTTTATACATTGTAGAAAAATATTTCAGATATGGCAAGTCGGCTATCATCTCACGGGCTAAAGACCCGTAAGTTTTCTCGCCGACAAATTATAAACTACATCAAAAGAACATTGGGTGACTTATGGCTAAGAATTCAAAAGGAATCACTGCAGCACAAAATATGAAAAACTGGGTTGATCTAACTGGGGTCGTCCAGAAAAAACACCAAAACAAGCTAAAAAATGGCAAATACCCACGTATGGGATTCCCGGAATGGAATTTCGACAGCGCCGTTGGCCACAGTCACCCTATGGGAACCGACGCTGGATCAGGAAACGGCGGATTTGCCGGCGGGGCAAGCCTTACCGCTGGATTTGCACCGTCAGCGGTAGCAACCAGTTCAGGCCCAGTCGCCGCAGCACCATGTGGCGAATCGATCGAACCGTCCGACTTCAACGCAATCCTTGAACATTTCAAGGCAGAAAATCCGACATCGGCCGTAGTCGATAAAATCAAAGATATGTTCAATGCGTCACAGGATGGAAATTTGACACCTCTTATCCATGATTCTGAAGGCGTCGATACTGTTGCAGACATGGAAAATCGACCAACGGACGACACCCAGACATCAGCGTTGGCAGCAGCATGTGAAGCTGTCTTATACGCATTCAAGGCATACACTGGAGTCGATTACTTCAATTACAGAAAATGAACTACCACCCACTAAAGATGGGTGGGTTTCCCCGAGCCCATCTGTGGCATTACAGGCTTCCTGCTCAAGGTGTGCAACCTCAAGTCTCTGAACCATAACTTTCCGCAGTCTGCTGTGTGGCAAAGCCATACAGCAACAAGCTGCTGGCCCATATTAAAAAATCTGGTCCATTCTGAATAGGTTAAGTAGTCATAAGACCATCAAAACTCATTCATCAGAATAGGGCCAGTTTGTATGAAATATTGTTTACAGCCGATTACTCTAGATTGGGTCGGTCCGAAATCATATCCAATTGATTCCTGTCCGGTTCCTCACGCTTCTGTTTCATCTCAGCAATACGTTGCTTGAACTTGGCTATTACTCGCTCTTTCGTTTCTTGATTCATGATGATTTCTCCTACAGTTATTTTTTCATATCTCCACCCCAATATACTGGGATTTGAGAACGTTCAATCTTGGCCTGCTCTGATGCATACTCGCCTGTTTCTGGATTGTAGCCGCAATTAGTGAAACAGTCACTATAAGATCTAGCGACTACTGCATTATTGTAGAAATCAAGCATTCCGGCCTCGACAGATGTGCAGCCTCGAAACATAGTATTCATTTTCGTCACATTGGATGTATCAAGCCGTGGAATGCTTGTTAGAGATGTGCATCTATAAAACATAAAACTAGTATTCGTCACATTGGATGTATCAAGTTGTGGAATGCTTGTCAGAGATGTGCAGTCTCGAAACATATCATACATAGTTGTCACATTGGATGTATCAAGCTGTGGAATGCTTGTCAGAGATGTGCAGCCCCAAAACATGTCTTCCATATCCGTCACATTGGATGTATCAAGCTGTGGAATACTTGTTAGAGATGTGCAGCCCCAAAACATACGAGTCATACTCGTCACATTGGATGTATCAAGTTGTGGAATGCTTGTCAGAGATGTGCAGTCTCGAAACATACCATACATACTCGTCACATTGGATGTATCAAGCTGTGGAATGCTTGTTAGTAATGTGCATCCTTGAAACATACTCTCCATATCCGCCACACTGGATGTATCAGCAAACGCAAGGAATGAATATTCTATTCCAGTATATGTCCTATACCAGTCCTCGGTATCAAGAGTCACGTCCACCACAAGTGAAGGCTTGCTATTCTCAACAACAGATACCGACACCTGACTTTCTTCCAGTTCATATATTTCCGCCAAAATACTAGGCGTGGTAAGGGTCTCAACAGCGTCCTCGTATGACATCTCAAGTTCATCCAGCATTTCCTCGGTAATCATATACTTTGCCCTATATGTCCTAGGCGGAAGAATAATCGGTTCTGGTCCGGGTGGAACGGGCGTAGGGGAAGGAGTGGGCTGGTATGCTTGGTTTTCTAACCACATAACGTAAGCCATATGCATCAATGTTGGAGCCATAATATCATCCTATTGCTTGACATCATATAGATAGTTTATACGTTAGTCAACTAGATTGACCATACATTCAAATTTTCAGCAAGGATATAATCAGCATCAGTGAGTTTTCTTGCTACGACTATTATAATGTATGATTGATTATCAACAAGAAACCCCCTCATTGAGGGGGTTATTTCATTGTGTTTTAATCGTCGTATTCAGAATTATATACGGGTTCTTTTTCCGTCTTGTTTATTTTTTTGGGTTTCGGTTCAGTTTGTTTAGGTTGCGATGATTTCATGGACTTCTGACGCTTTGCGGGTTGCTTACCAACGACAGTGGAAACGTCATCAATATCCTCTGTATCCACAACGGAATTACGTGGTTCCGATCCAGCAGCATGTACTTCAATTTGATACTCTTCACCAGAATCATCAACAACAGTTACACTAGACTCATCCGAATCATCGGATTCCGGCGCTGATTCAGGATCATTTGTAGATACGGGTCTAACAACCGGATTACGCACCTTATTCGCACGGCCAGAAGATTTAGCTTTCTTGGCATTAGTCGGGGTGGTAGTCTTAACCGGCGTCGGAACCTCTTCTTCGTCATCATCCTCGTCACCGTCATCAGCGTTAACGTCATAATGGTCGTTCTTAAATTTCAGTTCATCAAACTTCACCTCGCCCTTACTAGCAAGCTCAGTAATATATTGATCAACTGCATCAGAAAGCACTGCAACATCATCACTAGGTACAGCAGCAATCACATGAGCAATGATGCCAACCATTAAATTGCCATAAATAACCCCAAAAGGATCTATAGATACCATCTGGCATTTCGGATATGCCTGAATCTTGCCATTATCCATCAATGCAGCGATCAACTTTTTAATCTTGCTATCGTCAACGTCAGGACGTTCAGACATGACGGCAATCTGCTTATTTATATCGATGCCGGTATCATATGCAACAATAACCATATTAAGGTAAGGAATAACCGTCGTAATGTTCGCATGTTCATTCAAATCACCGGCCGATTCAGCAAGTTTCAATGCTTCGGACACAAAGTTTCTAAATGTGCGTTCATCGTACGATTCATTGAACATAGTAACAACAAAATCAGAACTGCCCACGGAATTCCTAATGTACCCAACCGAAGCTAACTCACGCATGACATTCTCAAAACCGGCGTCAGTCATTGCATTGAATGCCGTCGGGCCAAGACGCATGTGTCCGATACGCTTAACAGTTGCTTCAGACGGCTTGATCGATCCAATCGCAACCGAATTTCCACCATTACTAAAGGATTCGGTAAACTTGGTGTACAACAATTGTGCACGTTGACCCATCGTAGAATCCGAATCACCATTACTGTACAATTCCCTCAGCAAAGCAACAATTGTTTTATACTGGTCAGACTTTGTATCTCCAAAGAATCCATGTGGCAAACCAGATTCAGTGTCCAACTCAGTCAAAGATTCAAATATAGCATACATTTGCTGGCCGATTTTAGTACTCAGCAACTCATCACTATTATCAGATGACCCGAAATACAAACTAGCAAAATGGTCAGCCATGTCTAATGAAACGGCATCAGGAATAGAAGCCAACACACTACACACGGAATACGCCCATTCCAAATCAATGGCATTAGCTCTGTCAGCGGTTCGTGTAGGAGTAATCTTATTCATCTGCACAAGCATACGTTCCATATCTGAATGGAAATTTTGGTCATTTTTACCATGGTCAGACGCATACTGAATCATACGGGCACGATTTTTATCAATCATCACATGAGCGGCTGCTTTTTGACCGGCATGGGTACCAGCTGCCACAATGTATGATATAGGCGTATCCAGATCAGCAACCAAACGCTTGATCGAATCATTAACTACTTCACGAGTTTCAGTTGTCTCACGGCTATTTTCAGTCACATCACTTGTCGAATACACGGCAGAAAGAACTTTTTGGCCAACTACACGGCGAAGACTCTTTACAACAGCAATGATATCATCTTTCGTTATGTCAGCCGGTTCATTAACTTCATGCGACAATTTATCACCGCCAAGGAAACCCATGATCGTATTCAACGACATTTGTTCACCGGCAGATGCAGCATCAGCCATAGCAATAGTCTGCTGTCCGTCATCATTCTGCTGGATTTCAAAAACACGTCCATTTTTGACACGTTCCTTAGACCCACCCTTTGTTGCATCCGACCCATCAGTCTTGGAATAATTCTTTACGTATGGATAAACAGGCTGTCCATTCATTACAGTAGTAAGGAACGTCATTAACTGATTGTAATCAGAATCCCCATTACGTTCATCATCAATCAACGCATTAATCGCTTCACGCTGTAAATCGTTATCAGCCATATTACCATATAGGATATCGTTTCTAGCCATATTCTTATAAATAGAAGCTTCGCTACGGTCTAAACGGGTATTAGCATTATAACGTTCATCTGTTATACTACGATCAAAGGTTCCTATCATCAAACCTACAGAATATGCAAAATCAGCCAATTCCGGATTCGATTCCATTTCAGTAACCATATTATCGTAATATGATTCATGGGCATTAGCCACTGCACCGGTTGGAGCGTTACTATATTTTTTCACGCCACGGAAACGGGCACGGGCAAAGGCATCTATTGCATTATCTTCACTGTCGTTAAAATCGCCATGTTTCTGAATACCGTTGACATTATTAACAAATCGACTTAACGTTTCCTTAGAATCGGGTGTCAACACTCCACCTAAATACGACAATACAGATACAGCCGATGAAGCCCATCCATAAGTATCATCCGAATAAGTTTCATCCGTTGTAGCTGACTCCAATTTTTCAATTGCATAATCAGCGGCTGATATCGAAACTGGATTTCCACTATTCTTTTCGATAATACGCCTAATAGATTTCAATGAGCTCACCAAGTCCCTTACAGTATCCGCATACATATTGTATTTCGAGAAGATAAAGGTTCCGATCACTAAAATAATTTGTGCAACGGCAGTGTCATCAGACATAGTGAACGGTAACACTTTACCATTACGATTCAACTTCTTAATAATCATCGACGCAGTATCGATAGCCGCACAAGCTCGCTTTAAACTTTCACCAGAAACACGACTGCTTGCAACAACGTCACCGATCAAATGAAGATCAACATCAGTAGTATTCATCACCAATGCATTCAATTTATCAACGGATTCATTATATAATGCTTCACGTTCGGCCCAGCCGGTTTTATACGTTTCGATTTCACGTTTGATTTCACTTGCCGTGCCATTATCGTTGTCTTCAACCGCTTCTTCATAGGCAGTTTCATACCCCTTGATAATGTGACCATACTCGATCTTATCACGTTTCGCTGAATATATATCATCACACAATGACACGATCTGGGTTGCATACTTAGTAGCGACTCCAGTATGTTCGTCAAGTTCTTGCTTAGTTTGCGCAAGTGCGGTTTTAAATTCATTCGCATTGTACGATTTAGTATTATCAGTATAATTCAGCTCACGAACAGGGTCTGGGTTAACGTCAAAGTTATCCGCATATTCAGTCGGATCAATAGCGTCATTAACATCTTCCAAACTAGCGGCATTGTAAATACGGCTCATCTGGCGAATTTTTTCAATGACTGCACGTAATGTAGAACAGGTACAATCAACAGCCGAGAATACACTTCGCATTGGCTTGCCATCTTCGACATCAACGCTTGCCATAGTATTGGCGGTCATGATAATCTGAGAGATATCAGCCATTGTCAAGCCAGATGATAAAATTTCATGATGAATATTAACCAATGTATTAGACACATTACCGGTTTCATCTATGACAGCGGAAATAATACGTTCAGCACGTTCACTAAGATTAGATGCAATGTTTACCAGCGTAGCGTCTAATGTACTATTCGCAGTATCAACCTGATTTCTAGCCAATTCGGTTTTAGTTCCATCCGGATTGATCAAGCTATACACCAAATACTGTTTGATATCAGGTAACAATTCCTTCACGTCATTGATATGTTTACCTAACGTTCCATCCAGTCGATAACCAGCTAGAGTACTAATGCGTGAAAAGACATTCTTAATTGATTGTTCAACTCGTCCGGCGTCAGCAGAATCGTTATCACGCATTACTGACTGGACCAGCATTTGCATTGGCATCAAACGTTCGGCAACAACAACGGCATTGGCTGCTGCAACCACATGGCCAGCAGTTTTTTCATCAATTTCAGATGTTTCAACTGAATTCAACAATTTCAGTAACGAATCCGCCCTTGATACGCCTTTCAGAATTTTAGGCGTATTATCGACAATTTTATCCTGACGGAATAAACGACCGGCGATAGCCATTTTCATATTGGCAATGCATTCACGGATTCGATCGTCAGGAATCTTATCATTAAACATAAGATTCACATTAGGAATATTTGCGTCAATGCCATCACGAACAATACTAGATGTTTTTAAAATACCAAATTCACGTAATGCGTCTCGTAAAGACTGGCATGTATTGTTAATACGTTTACAGTAATTATCGATGACAGAAAGTCTGGCCATAGAATCATACTCAAACCGGTCTTTACGGCTATCGCCCGTATCTGGGCCAACAGGGTACGTCATTCCGGCAATAGCAGCCATTTGTTCATAATCAGAGTCAGTGTATTTTTCCGACGCCATGTGAAGACGTTTTAGATCATTCTGAAAATTGACATTGCCTAAACGTTCAGTCTTCCTTTGCTGCAGTAAATTGATTTCGGATGACGACGGTCGTTCAGCAGCGGCGATCTCATGGCCCAAATGTTCCGATAGGCCTGACATACCCTGTACATCAGCAAGAGTATTCCCGGACAAAGTCGTGTATGGAACCAATCCATGAATCAAATACCACGATTTCGTCTTTTCACCGGATACGCCAGTTTTTACCAACGCTGGGGCAATATATTCACGATTTGCATCGTCATAATTCACTTCTGCAATCGGAGTGTTGCTTACTAATTGACCGGAAGCCGATTGTTCAAACCCCTTAGTAATTACAAATGCTTCTCCATTATTTGCAATCAACGATGAAAATGTTTCACCATTATTAGTAAGACCCGTACGATTAGCGTCAATTGTTCGATTTGTTGTATCCTCAGAACCCAAGCACGGGTTTCCACTTACATTAGAAATCGTAATATCAGCTTCACCAAGCTTACCACTTACCGAACCATTCATATCATACAAAAATTCTTTCTTGATACGATTCAAGATATGCGGCACATAAGAATTGGCCTGAATGTTATGTCCAGCCGGTCTCGGGAAGATATTCAAAAAATCATCATAATCATCAATTGAATCAATAAAGTCAATGATGGCAAGACGGACGTTATTAGCCTGAATTGTATCGGAAGCCAATGTTTCAAAAATAGCATCGATCGATGCACCAAGGTCGGTGGCCAACATAGTAGTCTTATATGACGGCAGAATATTGAGCTCATGCAAAATATATCCAAGGAAATACAGCATATCCTTTGATTCGATATTAGCACTACTGTCTGATTTTTTATTGTCTTTATGAAGGTCCGACGCAATCAATTCGCCTTTATTGGCAGCAAACATCTTGAACACTTCACCAGCGGTACATTTTGTCTTAGCCGTAATGAGTCCGAGCTGGGTATCATTACCTTTGCTAGGATCCTTTACCACTATCGTTTCACTACCCGGTTCGGATTTAGACATTCGTTCTATACCACGATACAACAGTTCAGATGAATCAGATGATTGCGAACTAACTGACGCATTAACATAGGCACGCAGCATATTTCCGGCAGCAACCCATACGGCAGCATCATAATCAGACTCGCTGCAACCAGTAAAACCGGCTTTTTCAGCTGCATTCACTAACTTTGTTATAAAAAACTCGGCGGTCTTAATAATTTTTGTCACACCGTTCATGTGTGTGGCCCATGAATTCTGCGTTGCGCCGTAATCATCAGCAACTTCCATACCCGGTGCCGTAGGAGTATGAATCTCAAGCGTTTCATACACTGCTTCAGACATAGCATGGGCCGCTTTTACCAATTCAGATCTCGATGCGTCGGCCGTCGAAATGATATATTTATAGATTAGCGGTTCAACCGGGCCCGATGCACTAGAATCTCCTATACTGGCCAAGCGCATATCAAACTTTTTCGCACATGCATCGATAAATTTTGCGATACATGGGATAATCAACGCAGCTAAAAATAAATATTGGCGTGAATTTTTAACACGATTGTCGATACCATTTCCAAACAAACTGGTCATCATAGTATCTGAATCTACTGGAGGTAGTGCATCTGCTTCTTTAATAATCAAATCAAATAATTTTGAGAAATTACTAAAACTCGACAAATGATTGTACGATGTATGCGTGGACTGATCTTGCTTTACATCGCCAAGGACAGCATCAATGGCATGCTTAAATGTGTTAAAGTTATTACTTACATCAAAATTACTTTCGAAAAGCGATATCATATATCCCTGCCACAGTAGTTTACACAAGTTTATAACATTGTGCCAGATATTTTAGCATGGCTGATTATGAACTACCCACCCACTAAAGATGGGTGGGTTTCCCCGTGCCCATCTGTGGAATTACAGGATTCCTGCTCAAGGTATGCAACCACACCAGTGTCAACAGGCTTTAGCGATTCATCGCTTCCCTTAGTCCGTGAGGTATTTCGACTTAAACGAATGCGATTTCCTTCGTTCAGTATGTTGAGAGCTGCGTTCTGGTCTCTATCTAGCCAAGTACCACAATTCGGGCAAGACCACTCTCTATCAGCTAGAGTCAGCGTGGTGTTCTTGTAACCACAGCAGTGGCATAGCTTGCTGGAAGGATAGAACGAACCTACCTTGATGTAGTATCTACCGTACCAGAATGCCTTGTAAGCAACCATATTGCAGAACCGTCCAAATGACGCATCTGCAATAGCCTTGGCTAACTTGTGGTTCTTCAACATATTTGACGGCTTCAGGTCTTCGGAGTAGATGTATTGGTTCTCTACTATCAGTCTCTTGCTGACCTTGTGCTGGAAATCAATTCTCTGGTTTCTTATCTTTTCGTGTACCAGAGCGACACGATGCTTCTGCTTCCGATAGTTATGCGAGCCTTTGGTACAATGCGACAGCTTACGCTGTTCCTTTGCCAACTTTTGCTCACTCTTTCGGAAATACTTTGGATTTTCTATAACGCAACCATCGCTGTCTATAAGGAAATCCTTGATACCGAGATCAAAGCCTATCTCGTTATCATTCGGTGGCAGCTTCATCCGGTCATCATCCATTTCCACTAGGATGGAGCAGAAATACTTGCCTGTTGGGGACTTGGATATCGTCAAACTGCATACTTTGGCTATAGGCAATGACTTGAAATCATAGTCCTGTCGGAACTTGACCAATCCGGCCTTCGGAATGAATATGCGGTCATTCCTAACACCACGAATCAATGTTTCAATGGTCTTAGGCATCATTGCATTGCGGTAAGACTGCTTATCACATTTCTTCTTGAACTTCGGGTAACGTGATTTGCCATCAAAGAACTTCTGGTATGCACCCTTGGCATCCATATAGGCATTAGCCATTCCCTGACTGTCGGCTTCCCTCATCCAAGGCCATTCCTCCTTGAACGAGGCCAACTTAGGCGTAAATGATATACGAGACTCTTCAAAGATTGACTTCTTCAAGTCTATGAACTGGTTATAGATGAAACGGCAAGTGCCGAAGGTCTTGTTGAAGAACTTCTCCTGTCTTACTGTCGGGTACAACCGTATCTTGAATGCCTTGTTTATCATATACAGAAATGGCTAGTAGCGGACTAATTTGGCGTTCATTCCACTACCAGCCATCAAAAACTCTTTGATTTCGTGGATTGGAGAACGCCAATTATCCTATCCACCATATAATTTATATTACTTATTTTGCGTTTTAGTTATGTTACCCTTGTCATCCACCATACATACACCCATCTTGGATTTTCTCATCATAGCAGCATCGATGCCAGTCATTCCATTCTTGGAAATCATTTCTTCAATGACCTTATCCGTGTCCAATTTCAATTGTTTATCCATACGACATACCACATTAAATATATCATTAAACTATATTATTTTCATCCGCAATTCATCTCACGGGCTAAAGACCCGTGAGTTTTCTTGCTACATCTATTATAAACTTAGGGAAAACATGCCGGTGGGATTTTATGGTTATTAATCAAAACATTTTAAATGCCGCATTTCCGAATAATAAAGATGCGCAGCAGCAGTTCTCAACGATTGCAGAAAAGTACGGTAATATTTTAGATACATACTTCGACCTCGACAGCAACGACGACACTTATATGAATGATTTGATCGAATGCGCCAACGAACTTAACAAATGGGGTATTTTAACAAACGGAACCGCATTTAAACTATTCGGTTTTATCAACGATATTTGCGGCGGTGTTGTACCAGATAACCTAAGCGAAGATACGTTGCTTGATATCAACGATATTATATCGTCTAGAGGCGTATCTGATCGATCAGCGGAAATTTATTCGAATTATATCAATTCGATACTTCATGATAGTCTACTTGGAGTACAGACAAACATTCACGACATAATTAACGAAACATCTCGGTCCGGATTCAATATATTAACCCCACCGGAACCAATCACAGGTGACGCTACAGAAGATTCATCATCGCAAATTCTGTCGAATTATGGTATTACTGCGCCGGCCACAAAAATATTGGATGCATTTAAACAGAATTCCACTGATGACGATACTGCGGCCAGAAAATATGTATTATTTGAAAAATGGACAACTACGCCGTCGGGTGAAAAAATACCCAAACAACAACAATCGCATATTCAAGCTTGCTTGAATAAATTGACGTCATTATCCGATAATGAATTAAAAGAGCTGTGCAATACAAATCCTAACCCGAATAAATTGCGTACACTGCTATCCCAATTGACAATTACGCCACAGACATTACTGTCTACAATAAAAAACAGTGGCAACGAAAATCATGCACAGCAACCTAAACAGCCAACTGAACCCCCAGCCGGTGGTGGCCAAGACAAACCAAAACAGGCTATTGTATCCGATTACGCTCAACAGATTGCACAATTTATTGCAGATTCAGGCAAATACGTTTCAAACATAGATGCCAAGGACTTAGCAACGAAAATCGTCGGATCCAATATTCCAATTGACGAAATGATCAGCATTTTCAGTAATTCGGATGCAAAAACCGAATCTGATCTACAGACACTTATCAAACACAAGACAGAAAATTCCATCAATGACTTAACCACGGCAAATTTACTAAGCAAGGCGTTCGGCGAACGGCCAGCTAATATCGATTCATTCGTTACCCAGATGCCGGTTCTATATACTGGCGTTGATCAGCTACCGTTGTATATTTTGAACGCAGAAACTATTAAACGCATCCAGAAAATTGCAGCCAACATCAAAAGCCTTGCAAACAGTAAAGACTGCGGATTTAACGACAATATCGCAAATGCTATACAATTCCTTATCGATATGCCTGATAAAACGCAGCACGAGTCATATCCGGTTGCTAACATAAAGCAAATAATCAAACAAATGCAAGATAACAATACATTGGCAGATATAAGCGCAAATGGCACAGTAATCGAGAAAATTTGCTTGTCGAAATCGAATAATACACTAAGTGAATTTAACAAATGGGTAACAGCAATCAAAAATGCTGGTATCGATTTGTCAACCGCAGATGCAAGCATAATTGACTTTGTTAAAAAACTAAATGCCACCGATGATTTAACTAAAAAATCGACACAGACTGAGCTGGGCAAATTATTGAAACAATCGACGCCCCCACTGGCGCCAGCAAACCCAACACCACCAGTAAATCCACAAACGAAGACTGTAAAGTTAGCAGATTTGTTTAACACCGATATCAAATCAAATCCGAGTTTCGTCAAAGCCATTACCGAATACATGAGGAAGCATGGCAATACAACCGGAGAAATAACAGGTACACAGGATGAAATAAACGTCATTGTAACAGAAATTCGCAACTTGGCTAATCAAAATAATCCTACGGGTACAATTCAGACACCGGTAAAGCCTGTAACGCCTGCAGTTCAACCGCAGCAAACCAATCCTACTGCGCCAGTTGCACCAACAACACCTACGGCACCGGCTACACCGGCTGCGCCAGTTGCTCCGACAGCCCCAACATCGCCAGCAGCTCCAGCAGCTCCGGCAGCTCCAGCAGCTCCGGCCGTACAGTCTCCGTCTGCACCCGCATCTCAGACCGGTACACAGCCTGCATCAATCCCGGCCCCGGGTCCTGCAAACCAGACAACAAGTCCAGACCCACGCACAACATATCAACCTGTATATGATGCGATTAAAGCACATGCAATGTCTCCACAACAGGCTGACCTAGCATCAACTATGGCAGATGATATTTTTATGCACCCCGGTCATGATGCTGATGCATATTTCAAATTGGTGAACATGACCAGTTCGATGTACCCGGTAATTTTTGACCTACTGGATAAAGCGGACCCTGCCAATGGACATAAAGAAACTATGGCGCCATCTGAAGCCAATACCAATGATTTGAGTACGGTCGAGTTCATAAATAATCCAATGAGCCAGCACAAACCGAAACGCAAATTATTCACCGATTTTACAAAACCGGCAGGCATGACGATGGGTTCAGCTGACATCTGGGACGCACCAATAATCGAATCAATGGGTTTCCCATTTGTCAACTTTAGTAACGAAACAGTCCGTGACGTACTCACCGGTGACGACAAGGCCAAAAAATCGGCATACAACAAGCTAAAGTCGATACTGAAGGACATCAATATTGCCAACAAGCATGTCGGTGGTATTTTTGACTTCTTTACCGATAAGCCAATCAAGCTTCTCAAGGAATTTGCCGGAAAGGGTAACCGTTGTAAGCCTAATTGGCTCAGAGTAGAGACTAACGATCTTAACTCAGCATCACCGGATTCACTGATAATGGTCACCCCGATCAAGCAGTTTACACGAAAACTGGAATACAATAAACCACAGCAGGTTACAATGACTATGCTAACCCAGTTCTACAAGCTTCTCGACGTTGACGCCATTCTAAAAGCAGACCCGTCCATCATCAAGAAATACATGGGCATGACTGTCGACGAGCTGGCCAACCAGTATGAAGCAAACGGTAATCAAATGCCGTACTATCTGCTTTATCCGAAGCTCGGGAATGGCATAAGCTACGAAATATACGATAAGTCTACGGGATCAATATTCAGTTCCATCTTCAGAACAAAACAGAACTGCAAGGCAGTAAAAGTCAAGTTCAAGGGACATGATGGCCGATTCATAATGCCCAAAAGCGTAGCAAATGCACTATACACAGAAACTTAAAAAATAGCACCGGATTTCCGGTGCTTTTTTAATTATCATGACCTGTATTTATTGGGGCAAACATTATAAACTTAGGTAAAACTACCTAAGGGCTATTATGAAAGACAATACCTTACAGAAACTGATTGTTGGTTCAACACGTTCCTGTGGCGACGAAATTACAATCGAAGGCTATGATCCTCAGTATCATGCAAGTATCCGTTCTATCATGGAATCGGTTGATCAGAAAAAACTGAATATCGTCATCGATGAATGTGATGATGCATCTAACCCGGGTTTCCGAATCACGGCGGTGAATGAATCTACTGATATGGTAAATGTCATTCGTAATATTCTAGAAGCAGAATCATCCGTAGTCAGCGTATCTCAAGAAGATATAAACGCCGGCAAGGAAAAACTAGCTCGTCTAAAAGACAGTATTGCCAAAGCTGAAGCAAAAGAACTAAATCTTGATACGGCAAAAAAGTTAAATATGGAGTTTACGCCAGCAATACATAAAGCACTATACACTACCTTAAATCACGGTGATAGCGAAGCACACGATATTAGCAATGAAATCACCACGCTATATAATCAAAAATGGGCCCCATTGTATCGTCAAATCACCGACACTACACCGTCCAAACAGACATCAATACAGGCGGTCAAACAAGAAATCATCTCCATTAAGAATGAGGTTGACAATAACGCACTAAATGAACCGGAAGCAGAATCCAAAATTGAAGATATTGTCAATAATCAATCATCTGATTCTAGTAAAAAAACTATTTTGGCCGCACTTTCTAAGCTTGCTAAAAAGGCTTCCGAAAAGGCTTCCAACACAAAATCAAAGTTTGGCACAGTACTTCAAAACGTTGTTGCCAAATTTAACCAAAATGATGCCGACGAGCTAGACTATAACACTAATGACGATGGCGTTACAGCGAAAGATTTTATCGATTCGGTCCAAGACACAATCAAAGCGATTGATTATGCAAAGAATACCGACGACTTAGACAATTACGTAAGTAATTTGGAACTCCAATCGTGGGAAGCTGAAGCGAAAAAAACAGACAATGTCGATCTTCAGCAAGCTATTGACAAAGTCAAGGCAGCAATCGAACAAAAGCATAATAAGTTTGTTGCTAAAGAAGGTAAACAAGCTAACATCGCTAACATCAGGCTAGATGATCCGCAGGATGATACAGTAGACGCAGAAACCAAGCAAACTGCCGGCGGCAATGCACAATCTGAACAGGCAAATCAGCAAGAAGACCAATCATTTAAACAAATGGTTGAACAACTCGGCAATAAAATCGAAACACATGAAGGATCATCTGAAGACCAAATTGATCAGGATTTCATTGATTCGTTCAACGCAAAAGCTGATCAAATCGTTGGTGAAATTTCGCAAAAAGTACATACCGAAGAACAGCTAAAAGACGCTATCGAAGGTTTTAAAAATCTTAATAAAATCATTTCAGAAGAAGGAGCATACGCACCAATGAACCCAGCATTGCAGAAAATCAACGGCGCAATACAGCAGAAATCCGCTGACCTAAATAAGGCAAATAATAACCCTCAGGACCAAAAAGCTGCCGAACCAAAGGTTGACGAGATCACGCCTACCGAAGAAACACCCGAGGAATTAGTTAAGCCTACTGACGACACACCTGCAGAAGAAAACCCAGTCGAGCCAAAGGTTAACGAAACCAAGCCTACCGAAGGCAAAATACCCGAGGAAACAGTCAAGCCAGCTGGAGACAAACCTGCAGAAGAAACTAAGGTAGCAGAGACAAAGGAACCTGCTAAAAAGGAAGAACCTGTTAATATCGAACCACCGGCATCATCTGAACAACCGGCGCCGGAAAAAGCCTATGAACCAAATGAGTTCGATGAAACATACCCAGCGATATCAAAAGCAATCAAGCGTATGTCAGCCGGCAATGTAGACACAATGAATGATCTACGAGACAAGATCCAGAACAGCAAGGTATTGGAAAATGACGAATGGAAAAACGCCACCAATAATTTCACCGACAGTGCGCTTGTCGCCCAGAAGCTGATCCCGACCATCGCAAAGCATTTCGGAATCACACTGAATCGTTCAGTGGATAATGAAGGCAACCTTCACGAAGAATCGTCTAGCCAAACAGTAAAGCACGGACGTTTCGTTGTGCCACAGGGTTGGAACAAACAGCCTGAAGATTACGGTCAGGCTGCAGTGGTAACCCAGTTTGGTTTACCTATGCTAAATCTTGATTCCGAAACCATCAAAGACCTGAATAGGGAAGATTTCGATAAGGACCTCATGAAGGACTTTATCAAGGAATATCACCCGACCGCTATTGCAAATGCACTTGGAACCGGCAAAGGAAAAGCTCACCAGCGCTTGATGGCAATCCTTCAGTGCAAGGGTAAGCCATACATTCACCGAATGATCCGTGTAGACA
Organism: Fibrobacter sp.; assembly: GCA_024399065.1. Lineage (NCBI taxonomy): Bacteria > Pseudomonadati > Fibrobacterota > Fibrobacteria > Fibrobacterales > Fibrobacteraceae > Fibrobacter > Fibrobacter sp. Next base: position 100,235 of record JAKSIB010000005.1, read on the forward strand.
ATCCGGAATCAATCGGTGGTGAAAATTCAAGTAAAGTCACTTGCCGTCCAATTGACGAACGTGCCAAGATGGAATCCATCAACAACATCGTCGCCGCATTGGTAGAAGCAACGGCAGGACAGCACAAGGGAATCATCCTTGAAGCCGCCGAACGCACCCCGAACCGCAAATATCTTGAAAGTTTTGCCGGTTCCCGTGTGAACGAACTGATTGAATCATTCCGTGCAAACCCGGATACGGCATTGCTGGAAGCATTTGTGTATCAGAAACAGGATGAACTAGAAGCAGCATTTGATAGTAACCCAATGTTTGAAGCATTCTGGAGTGGATCACAATCTGGTTCCGTAAGCAGTGCATTCAAGGGACCTGTCGACGTAGAACTCGGCTATCTTCGCCAATTCTATACAGTAGCAATCGCATCGCCAAACCGTGAATCCGAAAAGAACCTGTACCTAAAATACTTGACCGCAGAAGATATCGCTAAGATGAAGGAATCGCTCGGAATCAAGCAGGAAGAAAACAAGAACAAGGAAGAACTGCTCAAGATGTACTTGGGCAAGAATAACAACATTCCTCCATATTACTTGCTGATTCCACGTAAGAATCCCCGTGACTTCCTCCGTATTACCAACAAGGCGGTACTCCGTGGCTATTACGTCGTAAAGCATCGTCAAGGTGGAAAGGGAGGCCATTTCGGCGCCTACTTCATCAAGGATGATTGGAAGAAGAACATGTTTGCATTGGGTTAATCTATGCAGAAAAATTTGCTGTTATCACAATTAAGCCGATATCATGCTATGCTAGAAGCCACCGCAGCCCAGTTAAGGGCTGCCGGTGACGACAGCAAAAAGCACGACATTTCATGTAATCTGGTCGGGGTATCCCCTGATCCATCAGGAAACGCCGTCCTCGAATGGAATGCTTCATCGGAATCGAACCCAAACGGCACACCACACAAGGTATATATCGATCTCATAACTAAGCCCGGTACAACCTTGTTTTCTCTTGCGCAGGGAACGACAAAGATGTCCGACAAGCAGCAAATCATCAGAAATGCCGATGTAAAGTATTTCTGTACCTGTAAGGACTTCCAATATGGCGGTCCTTGGTACAATGCAACCCATATAACGAACAGTCTATCCGAAGGTCATACCCCGGAAACAGGCGAATCGGACAGTAGTCGAAATACACCGCCAGACAAGCGAGATCCGGAGCGCAAGCATCTGTATTGCAAGCATGTCAAGACGGTTTTCACACTTCTAGGTACAAATACGCTAACTATCATGAAGATGGCCAAGAATACTGTCGTTCAGCCGCCAAAGCCTGAACAAGCAAAACAAGCCGCTCAGGCGGAACAGTCTGAACCAAATAAGCCTGTACCGCAAACAGACCCGGCCGATCGCACCGCATCAATGACTGAGGATGAATCCAAGCAAGTTCTAAACAAGCTCGGAATGATAGAATCACAGGTAAAGACACCTGAAATCCAAAAGGGACTTGATGACATGGCGGCAAACATTGAACCGGGCCAGATGACCGATGATGTGAAAAACGCTCCATTAAAAGGTCTAGTTCCCTATGATGAGCCTGATTATGTCGCTAAACAACGTGAGGAGGACGACGCAATGGATACCCAAGAACAAAAACCGTATAGCCAGTTCCCGGATTATGAAATGGATGCATCAAACTCCATGTTCGATGTTCCGCTTGATGATGACGAGGAAACTAATCCTCCGGCGCCATAGTGACTAATTCGCAGGGTGTCAAGTACGTATTATAATTCCATTGATACGTACATCCCACGAAAACACCACCAATCAAATCACGCAGAATCCTAACTGCGTGGTTTTTTGTAATCATACGGATAATATCCATATAGATCTTATCGCATTGTGAACGACCAAACGCATTAAATCCCGATCCGGCATAAAGACCGGCAAGCAGGAAAGACGCACAATTATAGTCCTTAGACCCACATTCAGGGAATAACAAGCCCATAAATGAAGGGAATGGCGATCCACTTATCGTAAACCCCTTATGGATAGTAAAATGGAACGTATCAACCATATTATGATGTCCAAACGATAAATTCAACCCAACCTCAAGGTCTTCAGTCAATTTATACCCGTCAGCAACCTTTACCATGGCCAGCTTAGAAAATTCATAGGATTGTACACTGTAAATTTCGTCATCTTCGGATAAATCAAAGTCGTTCATAAAAACCCACTGGCAATCTGTAAAAGTTTATTATGAAACTAGATCAAAAAAAGGGTTGGCAAACGCCAACCCGTAAATATTCTTATGACCTGCAAATTATGCAAACGGATTTTGTAAATTTTTATTTGCAATGGCGGCAAGTTCTGCCACGGCCATATCATACCTCTCATCAACTTCTTCATCAGTCATGTCTTCCGGATTCACGACGCTAGATTCATGTAGGACATCGAATGCTTCGCAAATCGTGTTCACTACAGATTCCATCTTTTCGCTGCCATCACTTAGGCGATTGACATAAGACTTAAACAATGCATTATCCATAAAACCACCATAGGTTATTTTACATAAGTTTATAATGCAGCGGATAGGTTTTCGCCTGACATAGCATAATCACGTTCCATTTCACGATAAATGGACTTCTCAGTGTATTTGACATACTCCCACGACTAAAGTCGTGGGATTCTGGGAGTTGCTACGGTGAGCAACATATCCCAAAGGTAGATGCCCCTACCTTACATAAGTTTCGAGCGGCATTCAGGTCTCTATCGTGATGACATCCGCAAACGGGACAAGTCCATTCACGAATAGATACATCCTTTAATAGATGATTCTGATAACCACATTCACTACATAGCTGACTAGAAGGATAGTATTTATCGGCATACATAACGGTCTTACCAGTCTTGTGTGCCACATACTCCAGTATGTTCAAGAAAGTGTTGAACCCGAAGTCATACATCGACTTCTTGTACTTCTTGGACATATTAGCTAAGTCTAGCGTCTCGAATACCATCACATCGTAGTCACGGCACATTTGCCGTGCCAGCTTCCAGTGCATGTCCAAACGCTGATTAGCCACCTTCTCATATAGCTTCTGCAATGTACGCAGCGAACCTCGTTTTCCTTTAGACCTACGGTATTTCTCCGATAAGTTCCTTAAAGAATTGAGGTTTTTTCGCAGTAGCTTTGACATACTACAATCATCACCATTAGAGGAAACCAAGAAGTCATGTAGACTGAAGTCGAAACCAACGATTTCACCCGATTTAGTCCATTCTTCGTATACTACTTCTTGCTCTACGACAATGTATATGTAGAAGCCATTACTTTTACGCTTGACGGTCAAGGTCTTGACCTTGCCATTAAAATCCCTACTATTCCAATAGGGAAAATCTTTTTTGCCTATCTTAACACGATTAAAATCATGAAACTTATATCCAGCTTGCTTGGTCGTGAACGACCTATACTTCGCAGTTTTCTGGAAATGCGGTGGATTAGTCTTCTTACCAGCCTTTAGATTGGCGAAGAACAACCGATATGCTCGGTCTATCCTGTCCGTGATGTCTTGAATTGCTTGTGAAGGAACCTCATTCCACTCTGGATAGTGTTTCTTTGACTTCGTGAGATGTTTCTGCAACTGATACTTGTTCAACATCTTATGATAGATGCTATAGTACCTACGGTGCAGAGCAATGCAATGGTTATATATCCGACCAGCAATAACAAGTATGTTGTCGAGATACTTCAAGTCATCCCGATTGTACAGCTTGTACTTGTATGTCTTCAATTCAACCATAGGCAACAAGAAATGCCAGTTAGACGCTTATTGTGGTGGTTAGCATCCAACTGGCACTCAAAGTCCGTTCTTGATATACGATAACCACCACGAAATCGCATATACTAGAAGTTTATAACATTTACAATTTAGATTTCTGGTCTTCTATGTATTTTGTGACCGTTTGCTGGCTAATATGTCCAACGGTTTCGCAATAATAGGAACGAGTCCATAATGATTTCATACTAGCCAACAATTGAAATTCTTGCCTCAATATCCTAGAACTATACCCTTTCAGTCCCTGTACTACATTTGCGATTGACTTAGTTGGCGGACATTTGATGAATATGTGGATGTGGTCTGGCATTACTTCCATAGTATCTATTGTACACGCCATTTCAGTAGCCTTCGCTACCAAAATCTCCTTCAGCCTAGTTTCTATAGAGCCACGAAGATATTTTCGCCTATATTTTGGACACCATATCACATGATATCCTATGTTATATACACAAGTTGCCGAACGATTCCATCTAGCATTCATATCTCAAATATAATACATTCATAAACTAGCTGCAAGGTTCGCATCATCCCACGGCTAAAGCCGTGGGCTTTCGGTTCAGCGTAAGATTACCCATAGCCTGATCATAGGCTTCATATTCGATTTCGGTCATCGTCGGAATTCCAAGGAAATGCAGTTCACGATCAACCAGAGCCTTAACCTTATCAGTATATTCCATTGGAACCATGATAGAATCATGCACAGTGCAGAAATGGCAACCAATCTCGGACTTGATCTTCGGGCAGATTACATTGAACACGAATACGCTTTCAGTCTTCTGCAGTTCATGGGCCAATGCCTTGTAATTGTTATGCTTGATAGCGTTGATACATTTAGTCAGTACAGGGAATTCAGTCTTCCAAACCTCTCGAATCAACCTGCGCATTTCCTTGGTATCGTTCGGGTTATATGCCTTACCAAACAGATACTCCATGAACCCCTTCTTGGCTTCCTTTCTAGTAATTTCACGGCCGGCTACAGAGGACATCCCTTCAGCAAAAAACTCGTAGATCCTTCCATTAGACAGCAGATGTTCATATTTCTGCAATTCATTGAACCAATCCCACATCACGGTATCATAGTTATAGTCATTCCAGAACGGGACCAAATTCACAAAGGTCAATGCTTCCAGATCAGATTCAGCGGTAAAATGGCCAGCCTTATTATAGCACAGATTCAGCAAACTATATAGACCTGCAGCCTGCGAAGACTTAATATCAACCTCGCCAATTCTAGATCCATCACAACGCATAGACGCCAGACGAATCTCACGCTTCAAGCTGGTGACATTAGTATGAATTCGGCCATACTGGTCATGCTTGACATACAATGCATTCTCATCGGTCTTGGCATTATCAAATCGCTTCTTCTTCTGGCGTTCGATGTTTTCCTTATAGGAAGACATTCCTTTCTGTCGCAAAGACGCAATAGTATCGTCAAATGCCTTCTCATCTATAGTAAAATGTTCCAGTTCCTCATGACACATGGCCACAATAGGGTCGTTCATGTGTCTTTGCTTGATTTCACCCAAGAACTTACCCCATTTACGAATCAAACGAGGTGTCTTGATCTTAACTGCACGCATCTTGCCAATAACACGGGCAGACCCATCAACTTCCTTCTTGTTAATGCGGGATTCGACAAAATCCTTGTAATAGCGAGCATATTCAGGTTTTAGCCAAATAGCCTTGCACAATCCCTTAGTATCGCATGAACTGACAACATACCCATTGCTTCTACCTATGAATCCAGCTGATTCGAGGAACTGCAGCACTTTGGTATAGTTATTACCTATAACATTCTTCAACACCACTGCAGAAACATTAACACACCAATGAGCAAATGGAACCTTAGATCGGCTAACCCCTTCAGAAATCTTAATAACATCAAGTCGTTCCATCAATCCATGGGTCACTATAGCCAGTGTAATCACACAGGATTCATAAAATTCTGCTGAAATCTGCTCAAAATCGTAAAATTTACGCAAATCAGTAGATATCAGGTCAGGAAGAACAAACTTAAAAGTAGAAGCAGGGTCAGTCATGTTAGCCCAAAGATAATAATCAACACTTAAGCTGTCAAGAGTTTATGAAAGATTGAAACGAAAACTATATCAAAATATCAAACTAAAACATCAAACCATCTATCAACCTATCCAAACTATTGACAAAGATCAACCAAACAACCAACCATCCCACCCCTCAAACAAAACCAAATAATTGTTTCCAGAAGACAAAGGTAATAAAGAATAAACCAAAATCCAAACCAAAGGACAAAGGAAGATAGTCGACTATCCTATCCAGTCTAGCGAAGCAAACCAAATAATTGTTTCCAGTTTGACAATAAGGAAGGAGTTTACTATTATATATGTATATTGATTAAGAGGTTTACTATGGGAGTGATTGCCAGACATTTGGACATTATCTGCATGGACTTGCATTCGTTGGATGGATACAAGGTTGGGAATAGGCCGGGTATGGCAGTGGATATGTGGCCAGTCTATAGTAATGAAAATCCTGAAGGGGTATGGAAAATACTCCGTATGATGACCTTGGTGCGTCCGAATTATAACCCTGAATATGTGTGTAATGAAGCTGTCCCGTATTTCTTGGGTGCTTTGGACCATAAGATTACGCATGACATGAATGAATTGCTGGATGGGGTAGACGTAAAGTCGATTGGGGATATCAGGGAGGCGTTGTTCTATTCTGGTAAGCGAGTTAAGCCTGAAAATGTGTTCTTTCAGACCCAGTGCCAGTATCAGCATCACAAACATTACAATCTTCTTACAGGAATGGACCATAAGGATGTGACCGCTGGGATGGTTGATCAGGGATCGACTGTTCCGGTTGACTCGGACTTGAGGTTCTGGTTCATTACACCTGAGGCGTATAATCCGGCTATTTTTGGTGATCGTAGTGATGAAAGCTGTGATAAGGCTGCTGAATATTATAATGGCCGTGGGTGTGTTGCCTTGTTCAATGATATGGTTGTTCCTCAAGTTCCCGTCATGAGGGGGAATTATGACGGTAGTTCGATTTAAGTATTATGACCAAGTCGATACGTATGTGAGCATAGAGGGATGTGATGCCAAGGAGTATCGCAAGGTAAATAATTTTATTTATACGTCCATGACGTTCTATGATACGAAGAAGGCGCATGGATGGGAGGTTCAGGAAGGGTTTTGCGATGCGTCTGAGCATTTTTACGATAACCATACCAATTTACTGCCGATAGGATTGATTCCGAGGGTTAGTAAGTTGTTAAAGACACGTTTAGGGTGTTCGATCAGGCTGGATGATGAAATCCATAAGATGTACATTCCACCAAAGGGTCTGGTTACTGAGCATGATGTTCGTGCCTATGCAGCCACATTGAAGCTGCATAACCGTGAAAAGGGGTTCGAGATTAAGCCGTATCTGCATCAGTACAAGTTGGCTGAGCGTGCGTTGAATGGACGCCGAATTTCGCTATTGGCATGTACAAGTGCTGGTAAGTCGCTGTCTATGTGCATTATTGCCAGATATCTGATGGAACGTGAGCATAAGAAAATTTTGATCGTGGTTCCGTCGACAAATTTAGTAGAACAATTGTATTCAGATTTTTACAATGATTATGGGTGGGATGACGCTGGCCGCCATTGCACCTTGATTCACAGTACCTCCAAGGATAAGTTATCCAAGAAAGAGTTGGAGGAACTGCGTAAGATGAATATCGGCGAAGAAAAGCTGCTGAAGGACATTACGATTTCTACATGGCAGTCTCTTCAGTATAAGTCTGATGAGTTCTTTTCTGTGTTTACTGCGGTATTGGTTGACGAGGCCCATTCTACAAGGGGTGTAAAGCTTCGTGATATTTTAGCTAAGTGTGTTAATGCGAATGACTTTAAGGTTGGCGTATCCGGTACACTGCCTGATGATGGGATTGATGCTGGATACATTGAATCTCAGCTCGGCCGTAAGGAAGAAATAGTTCGATTGCGTGAGTTGGTGCTTGCCGGAATTTTGACGCCGGTTCAAGTGAATGCGCTGTACATACCTTACCCGCACAAGAACCGTGCAATGATTTGCTCCCAGAAATATGATGATGAGGCTGCTATTGTTAACACTAATAGTTCTCGCCGTGATGTGATGGATATGTTGATTAAAGGTGGCCGTATCAACAAGGAACAGAATACGGTAATCTTGTTCAAGGGTATCCAGAATTTGGAGCTGATGCATGACTTTCTGAAGGAAAAACACCCGGATTTTAATTATAGTGTGATTAAGGGTGAGATCTCTGCGTTGGAACGAGAAAATATCCGTAAGTCGATTGAATATTCGACCGGAAACATTATTCTGGCTACATACGGATGTATGAAGCAGGGTGTGAATATTAAGTTGCTGCATAATCTGGTGATGGCTGATCCTGCTAAATCGGCTTACATGGTGGTGCAGTCTATCGGTCGAATTGTTCGCCCGCATAAGGATAAGAAGATGGCGTTCGTTTATGATTTTGTAGATGACGCATCCTATTATTACATGCCTCGACGAGGCGGTCCGCCGAAGATGAAGACTAACTATATGATCCGACATTTTTTTGAACGTGAGGGGTATTATGCCAAGGATGACATCCCGGTCAATGAAATTCGTTTGGATGGTTTGTATGAGGCATCTATAGATATGACTATGATTGCCGAACGCAAGAAAAAAGCTGCTGATGCGGCTGCTGCTAAGGCTGCTAAGTCTATTAGCAAGAAGAAGAATGGTTTGAAGAAAAAATTTTTCCTGTAGAGTATTATGGCTGGATTAAAGTTAAGAGAACCTGCGATTACGTCGTACCCATATGTCAGCAAGCGTGTGCTTATTGTAGACTGGGCGTCGTTGTCTTATCATCAGATGTTTTCCATGAACACCAAGTCGTCCCAGAAGCGTCTTGGCGTGATGACTGAAGATGAAGAAATGATTGTATGGCGCACAAAGATGTTCAACCGAATGGTTGAATATGTCAAGCTGTTCAATCCACTGCACATTGTATTGTGCTTGGAGGGTAAGGCTGCTTGGCGAAAGGGGTATGTGCGTGATTTTTACAGTGAACATACGAACGTGTATTTTGATAAGACGTCGTATTATGTTCAGAGTTATAATCAGGCGTATCAGGTAACAAAAGTTGCCGATGCTTTTAACGTGGTGAAGATTCCTGTTAAGCAATTTTCTATGTTTGAATCGTTGCGCTGCAAGAAGCTTGGGGAACTCCCGGTTGATAAGCAGAATATGTTGTGGGATATTTCTACGTCAACAGGTACGCCTATTATCCCGTCATACAAGGGCAAGCGCAAGGCGGCTTATTGGCCGTTCATGACCGATAAGCGTACGTGGATGAATTACAAGGATGAGTTCGCTAAAGAACTTGCACCGATGTTCAGGGCCCGTGCGGTAAAATGTGACTGTGCCGAAGGCGACGATATGATTTATGCTTCGGTTCAAAAGTTTGCTGGCGATGCGGATGATGTTATCATATTGACCCGTGACTCGGATATGTCCCAGATTGGACATCCGAAGGTAAAGATTTTTAACCACGAGACTGGTAATTTTACCAAGTGCATTGATCCTAAGAAATATCTGGATGCCAAGGTATTGGCTGGTGATTCTTCGGATAATATACCGGGTATGGCTTTTGTTGATAAGAAGACTGGTTCGATTGTGAAGACCAAGGCGAACATGATTGGGGAGGGCGATGCTACCACGTTGATGGATAATTGCCCAAACATATATTCTGTTGCTAAGGCCAACGGTTGGGATGAACAATACCTTAGAAACCGTAAACTGATCGATTTGTCTATGGTTCCTGACGAGATCAAGATGAAGATTGATATGGAGCTATCTGTCGACGAGCCCGAGGTTGGGCCTTTGGACAAGTGTACCGAATGGGGTGTCCCTAAGACCAAAATTGACTATTATCAGCTGCTGAAGACGTTTGGCTTTTATGCGTTATTGCCGTATGATTATGTGATTGCCAATCCGTCAAAATTCAGGGGTGAACTGTTTGCTGAACAGGAAAAGGAAGACCAGCAGGCTGAACTAGATGTAAATGTGGTTGAACTCGATGATGTTGCCGGAAAGTTCGCTTCACCTGATTTTAATCTTGATACTGGTAATTCTGCCGATGATGGATTTGGCTGGGACTCCGGTAGTGCCAATGATGGTGGCTTTAGCATCTTTTGATGTAATTTAATCATCGAAAGTGAGGATCTATGATTTCAGAAAAGATTAATTGTTTGGTACGTGTTAATGGAAATAACGCAGCTGATTTTAATGAATGGCTGGAATACCATATTGCACTTGGATTTGATGGTATCTTTGTATTTGATACTGGAATGCGTACTTGGCTTGAAGGTGTCTGTGACAAATATAGAGGCTTAGTTGTTCTGGTGCCTCGTGAAGATTGGCGTCTGAAACGAACTATTATCAACAGTTATTCTCGACGTCGTCAGGCACCGGAATGGTTTATCAGTCTTGATGATGATGAATATTTGTGGCTTGACATGAAGAATTACAAGAATGTGCGTGAGTTGTTGACTAAGTACGGCAATGATGCGTTGTCTATTTATGTGAAGTACCTGTCATCCGAAAAACCTATGCGTAATCGTGTTGGAACAATGATCGATTGTTTTACCCATTCTAGACCGGATCCTCAGGGTTTCGTTGCGCCGAATGCTATGACGCCGAATACTGCTGTTACATTTGTTAAGATTACTAAGGAATGGCTGCGTACAAAGTCTACCGATTTAATGGTGAACCCTATTACCCCGAGTGCAACCAGATGGATTGATACTAGTGGCATGCATATGAATTACGGCCGCATTTCTGCGTATTTGGGTAGCAAGACATATTCGCCTGTGTCATTCCCGGTTCGATGCTATAAATATGCTTTGAAGTCTGGCATTGAGATGGAATTCAAGGAAGGTACCTGTCCGTCTGGTTATGTGGTATCTGATCTTAGTATGCAGGAAGCTCGTGCCAGATTGCTGCGGATTCCTGTTAATCCTGAAACTGAAACGTTGTTTGCTAAATCTGACTCTGCGTTGTCTGCCGATACGGTTGTTGTACGTGAACCGTCTGCCGATTTGAAAAGTGAACTGATGCTCCCGATAACTGCTGGTAAGATCGATGAAATGATCCTCGGCGGTAAGTATTTTGAGGATGTCGTTGAATTCTTGAACAGCAAGAATGCATCGTTTGATTCTGATGTGTTGTCTAAAGTATTTAACCGTGAACGTGAAATGATAATTTCTAGTTCTGGCATTTATCGCAAGCTGTATGAATTGATCAATGCTGGCGTTAATGACATGGATATCTTGCATGAATTGAAGGTAAGCAAGATGTCTCTGGCCCGTATGAAGAATTGTCTGACGGTATTAGACATCGCTGGATATGATGAAGAGAAGGCTGCTGCAGCGGCGGCCGACCGTCAAGTCATGGCTGCTGAAGCTGAAAAGATTGTCGCTGCGGATAATATGAAGGAATTGACGGCTGCGTTCGAGGAAAGTGTGTCTGCCACTAAGATGACGGCGGAGGAACATGCTGAATTTGAAGCTATTGAGACTGAAAAGAAGGCCAAGAAAAAGGCTAGTTCTAAGAAGTCTAGAGCCAAGAAGAAGAAGGCTGACGCTGAAACACAGGCTGTTTTGGATTCACAACCCGAAGTGAAGCCTGAAGAACCTGTAATGCCTAAAGACACTGGCATTAATGATGATCCTGATAGTACCGACCTTCTTGCCAACGTCGATCTTAGTGCGTTCATGAATAAGTAGGTTTGACGGTCGGCGCCATTGTTTCTATTATTTGAGTATGGCTGATAACATACCACCAATGATTGAATTGTTTCCTGCCGAGGAATTCGGCAGGATGTTGATGAATATAGACAGGTTTGATATGGAAAATCCTAAACCTGATAAAGTAAACGTCGATAAGTTGGCTGATCTTGTTGATGAAGTTTCCGAGCATATTATCGAGGATAATTTATAATGCATAAAATTGTGTTTAAAGAATTGACATTCCGTAATTTTATGTCTTACGGAAATAACGTAAATAAGTTTACGTTTACTGATGGCTTGATTTGGCTGCATGGCGATAATGGTTTTGGCAAGTCCACTATAGTTGAAGCCATGATGTTCGCCTTGTTTGGTGTATCATACAGAGGCGGCAATAAGGCTGATTTGCGCAATTCAAAGAATTGCATTCGTGATGAAAACTGGACTGATCCTATTCCTGATACTGAAGTGAATCTGGTGTTTGATATGGTTTCGCAAACCGAAACTGAATCATACCGTGTCATGCGTTCTCTGGTTGGCAAAAAGGATACTACAAAATTTGTCATTGAAAAGTTGGAAGGTGACCAGTGGGTTGTTCAGAATAAGCGTGCCGGGTATAGTCAGAAGGATTTTGAAGAGGGTATCCTCCAATTCAATGATGTTTTGTTCAAGAACGTCATTGCGATGAATACACAGGAAACCATTCCGTTTATTATGATGCCGGCGGCAAAGAAGCGTGAGCTCCTTGAATCTATTATTGCCATGTCGTTTGATAAGTGGAAAAAGTGCAATGGTAAAAAGTCGTCTGAAGCAACCATGGCGTTTGGTATCGCTGAATCTGATATCCGACAGTATGGCGATGAAATTGCCAACCTGAATACGATTTATCAGAAGATGAAGGATGAACGTGCTACTAACGTTGCTGACATGAAAGACACTGTCGCTAAGCTTAGAAGCGATAATGATACGCTTAATGAACAGATGTCTGAACTGAACAAACAGAAAGATGCGCTTGAGGCAGAATTGACTGAATTGCGTAGGCAGTTGGATACTGAATATAGCGTCACACAGGAGATTCAGTCGTTGGAGTTGCTTTCCGATGATATTCAGCACTTGGATAACCTTCGTGCCGAGGAAGCTGATTATGCCAAGCAGTACGATGAGAATTTGGCTACATATAATGCCATGGATCCTGCCGGTGTCAAGGCTGCGAAGGACGCTGCCCATCAAGAATACATCGATGCGTTGCATGATAATAGTCATGAACGGAACATTGCGTCTATCAACGCTATGATTACTATGCTTACTGATCAGTGTAATCAGATTATTGCGGATGGTAAGCGGCAAATTCCGGGTGAGCCGTGTCCTACATGTGGTAAGCCACGTACCGAAGAAGAGGCTGAAGAGGCGAAAATTAAACTGCGTGCTCAGCTTACTGAGAAAAAAGCTGAATTAAAGGGCCAGCAGGCTAAGCTTGATGCTGAAGTTGCTGCGCTTGAAGAATATAAATCACGAGTTTCGGCTCTTCAGGATGCTGATAACGCTGCAGCTGAACGATATGATGCGGTAGTTTCCTACAATAATACATCAGTTCAGCCTATTTTGCGTTACAAAGAGTCTATTTCTGCTAAAATAAAAGGCGTTTTGAATCGAATGACTCAAAGCGGCATAAATGATGTTGCGAAAGCGGTAGAAAAATTGACTGAGTTGCGTGCAGTTAAAGATGGGTTTGTAAAGATTCGTGCGGATTTTGATGCAAAAGCCCCGGGAATGGTGGATTTTATGTCAAAAATCTCTACGATTATTGCTAAAGTCGATTCTAATAACCAGAATATTTATCGTCTGGAAGATGATATTAGACATGCCGAGGAGAATACTGATGATTCTATCGCTGAAATGGAACGTCGTATACAGGCTGCCGAATCAAATAGACGGGATGCCGAGAATCGGTTGCACGACGCCAGTGATACATTAGCCATTTGCAAAGCGATCACGGCAATATGTGCTGATACGGGCTTGAAACAGATGCTGTTTAGTTATTTTGTGCCTGAATTTAACAAGGCTGTTCAGAAGAATCTTATTCAGGCGAATCTGCCGTTTATCATTACATTTGATGATTCGATGAATTTTACGTTTACAAGCATCCCGGGTTTGGCATCACGTTATGAAATGCTTTCTCAGGGTCAGAAGCGTAAGGTCGGCTTTGCGATTTCTATGGCGTTCAGGGACTTTGTTTCGCTTATCGGTAATTTCTCTGTTAATTTCTTGTCGTTGGATGAGGTCCTTGACATTTCGACTGATGACAACGCCATGAGGGAAATGCTTGATCTTGTTAAGTCTATGGTCGCTGATATTGGGTGCGCAGTCGTGATAACGCATCGAGGCGCCGCCGTGGCAGACAAGTTCGATTATTCACTAGGTGTTACGTACGATGGGTTGTATTCTCGCCTAGAGGATCTGAAGGAAGCTTAATATTACCCGCCGAAAGGCGGGTTTTTTGATGTAGATTATAAACTGTAGTCGTAAAAGTGAGATAATACGATGGCAGAACCATTATTTGATTTTGAACAATGCTACCTAAACAAGGTGTTACATACTGAGATCAATGTAGATATCAGTGGGTTGAACCTGAAGTCTAATCCAAGTTCTACTGCGGATAATGAAGATGGTAGCGCTGATGAAGTGAACATGAACCAGTACATTACAAATAATGTGATGTACCGTGTTTCTCGAATGGTTGTGACGACTGCAGCTGGTTCTTTTATTGCTGGCGAACAGGATACCATACGTTTTAATATCACTTACCAGAATCCTGACAATCCTAGCGATGATTCGACCGCTTCCCCGGATACCCCTAAGTCTGCCGCAGAACTTGAAGGTGAAGATTTTGATGATATGACCAAGATGTATCGAAATGTATACACTGGCATTGGGTATTCAATCGATGATTTGTGCGCAGCCGATATTTTGCACATACCCGAATCAAAACGCATGATGGAACCTACGCTGATTAATAGCGGTGTACAGGAAGATGGTATTACCCGATTGAAGATCACATTTAGGCACGAAAGTAATGGTGCAATGACTAATGATCCTGTAAGTCAGGTTGTTATTTATGTAACACCTCGATTTAGATTGCAGAATCCGTATTTGGCTGCACTTAGCCGCAATAATCATCCTGCATATGGAACAGATTTTGATTCGGCACCATATTATGCGGTTCCGTCGCAGAGCCCTGCGTTTACAAACGTTGATCAGAATATATGGCATATGAAATCAGTCAAGGATTTGCAGCGTCTGTATGGTGCGATTGGCCTGATGGATTCAGGCGAACGTTATCCGGGCTTTGAATGGTATTCGGATCAGCAATCGTCGGACCCTACCGCTGTTATTTGGTATGATACTTTCAGGCATCGTATAAAGGCTATGGCTGATATCATGAATGAATATGGGATCGGTATTGATGTCACGTATTATGATGATAATTATAAAGATGAAAAGCCTGACACTTTAAAGGACGCCACAAAGGCTGAATGGAAACGAAACCCGTTTAGAGCCCAGTCAAAACATTATAAATATTTGATGGCATTGGATAAGCTGGATTGGACAAAGACATATATTCCGACTAATGCTACGTTCTCACAGGTCTATGGAAGCGGTGCCTTGAAAAAATTCTTTGACAAGGCATTAGAGAGAGGCGTTATAGCTGACATGAGTGGAAGTGGTGTGACTGCCGTTGTACCGAATATGGTGGATGTTTTCAAGTCATACTATTATCAGGCGAATGAATTGGCGGATGCTTTCAACAGCAAGTATTTTAGCTTGTATGGAAAGTTAATGGATTTTAAGGGAGTCCAGACATTCATGAGTTCATCGCTAAAGCGGAAGTTACGCAAAGAGCGATTGGCCTATAAGGTTAGTGCTGTTGATGAAGGACTCAGTCCATCTTTTGCTGTTGATTTGACGTCATTCTATAAAATGCTACTGAGTAGTGGAGTTAATGGCAATTATGCTACTGATTGGAAAACTGGTTCGACAACGCTTGATAAATCTAATCAGTCTGGGCACATATTGCCACGAGCGTTATCACAGTGCTATGAGATATCCCGTGTGGTTCATATAGACTTGTCTGATCAGACTAGTCCTAAAATGGTGTTTGAAACGTATCCGGCTGATTTGTTAGTGACATCAAATAAAAAAACATCTGATGTACGTGATTTGCTGTATTCGACTACCGCAGACCGAATTCGTAGCCATACGATGGGCGCCGATTCCGTATATTATGACTGGGTTATTGATACGGAAGAAATGACGTTGGATGAAGTAAAGGAACAACTGGCGGAATATTATACGTCAGTATATAATAAGCTTCGTGACCTTGATGACGATGATGAAGGCTATGCCATATTTTATCCAAACGAAGTTGTTGTAAATATTTATGATCCTGAAGATACATCATCTGATAATGACGATAAGGATATCATTCAAGTTAATATTCCATATTCAGAAACGGCTTCATTGCATGCCGAAGTAATGCCGACGTTTGATGAATTAAAAAGATATGCGGTAGAGGCGTATAATGTTCAGCATAATCAAAAACCGGCCAACGCCAGTGAAACGTATGGGTTAGTTGAATTTAATGGTTCGTGCTTACAGTATATAAAGAAGTGCATCGCATACATGAATGCGTTGACTGATCCAAGTACGGTTGCCGATATGGATGTCAAAACAATTGCGTGTGATCTTACTGAGGATGCTAATCGTACGTATCAGGTCATCAAATGGTCTGAATGTAGTACGCCGGGTAATCCGATTTCATATCTCGATTATGACCCATGCTATAAAATAGAAGAAAACGTAAGTAAACTAACGAATCTAGATATCGACCATTGTGTTAATTTTGCTGAAGATACTATGGCTGAAGTCATTGATGAAATTGAAAGTATTTTGACGCTTCAGTCGTTAGTGTTAGGGGCGGCATATCTTGTGTGGGCTAAGGTTCGTGTCAAACATTTGGAACGTGAATATAACAGACTCATGAATATCATTGATAAGATCAAATGGTATCAGTTATATACAAATGAATCTGTATTCGAAAACAAGACGTTTGTTGGCGATAGGGGTAAGTTTGGCAATAAACTGTATATTCACATGCCGGGCCGACTGTTTGTTCCGGTTGAAATGTACAAGAAAGTGCGTAAGAAGTATAAGGTCCTCGGATTTTTTACCAGACATAGAATGGTTAAGGAATCTATTGGTGTTCGATGGGCGGAAATTAAATTTGTTGATAATAATGTATTCTCCGCATACCCGATTAATAATAATGAAACACGCCAATTCTATCCGATTGGAAAGTATGCTACGATAACTAAGGCTACTTTATCGGAGGATACCAAGTCTGGTATTCTTGCTGGCAGTCATACATTGTTTACATTTGACGTACCGTTAGAAGATGATCCTGATTTGCATTTGACTGGCGGCGATATAACAAAGTTTACTCATGGTGATTTGGTGATGACTGACGCCGACGGTGTCGAATACGGCGTTGTCTATAAAAATAACTCACAGGTGTTTACGAGTTTTGATGTTGACTTGGATGAATTTGTGTCTGGTGAACAGGTATTTGTTCATGGAATTTATGTGCCGTTGGATCCAACTGAATCGAATGATGACCAGTCTTCCATTCGTGTTGAATATAAAATGCCGTACATCCCGACGGATAGTGAAATTAAACGTTGGGCATTTATGAATTATGGACCGTTCGACCAAAGCAAGTATGCTGAACAGAGTCGAGAGGTTCCGGCGGATGGTACCCGTCCTGATGGCTGGCGTATATTTAGACCGAGTTCAAAACGAATTGGCGATCTTCGAGCCAGTATGGGTATTTATGATGCGGTTGCTATTTTAATGGGTATTTTGCGAAACCACTATGGCGCCAATCGTGTCGAACTGATCGAAACTATGCGTTCATTAGATGATCAGGAACGTATTTGCAGCGGTTCGGAGGAAAGTAAGTTCCTATCTTGGCATAATTATGGGTTGGCTGTTAAAATTATGATCAATGACGCCGAAACCGGTATGCCGATTCAGGATAAGACTGAAGATTGGTGGGATTTGATTAACATTGCTGAAGCCTTTACCGAAGCTTGCCGTAATGGAGCATTTGGTAAGCCTTTGAATGTGGTGTGGTGCGGCCGTTTGGTTATGGGTGCAAATAACTTTGTGTGGGAATTTTTACCTATTGGTGTCGGCCATAAGGATGCGCCTAAATTCCGTGAGGCTCTGTTGAATCAGGAAGACCCTGTTGCTTCTTTTGGGTATATAGATGTTGATGCGGCTGGGTTTGTGTATGATCGCAAACCGACTGATAAGGTTCCGTACGTGCTTAGTGGCGGGACTGTGTATAAAAATGCCGAAATAATCAATGGCCATCATTATGTAAGTCCTAAGAATATTCGTAATTATACAACACCGCATAATTTGGTGTTGCTGAATATACTCGAATTTTTGAATTTGGTGGAAACTAAGATGGGGGCAAATGGGTCCAAGCTAGAAAACGGGGCGACAATGTCGAGCTGGATGGCTTTGAATCCTGAATCTTACCGTCAGCTTATCATGTATTTTGGTATGACCGGAAGTATTTCTGCTGCTAAGGCTTTGATTGGTGGCGAATATGTTGAACGATATCAAAATATTGTGGATACTAAGTTCTCTGAAAATTATGTTGTCATGGTAAAGCAGTTCCTCGGTAATTTGTATGATGACGCTAAGGTACTGATCAATGATATCGGTGATGGTGGTGCATGGATTTCGCTGCGTGATGGTAAGATTCATGTTAAGGTTACCGATATGATACCTGACTATAATATGAGTTTTAAACAGCATTTCCATGGAACACAACAGGTAACTCCGTCTAAGCGGCTTCAGGGTATGTGGGTGAAGGGTGTCTTCTATACGACAGAAGAACTTGAAGCGATGAATTATGAAGTCGAGACCGTAAGCGAATATGCCGTTATCAAGGGATATGGTGTCGATGGCGAGGTAGAAGGTGGCGATGCTATGACACTCCATGCTTTGCTCGCTTCTCAGATCAAGAAAGAGTTCGATAAAGTAAGGTCTCAGTTTAATGACTATGGCGGCCAATTGATGTTTGACCATTATGTTGATGGCCCGAATTATAAAATGGCAACCATGCTGGAAAATGAATTTGGTTTGATTGTAGCACAGGATTTGATGTCATTTGATCGTCTGCGTGCTATGATGAATCGAGGCATTATCAATAGCAATGCGCAGATTTCAACTGATGGTACGGTTAACGGAGCCGGCGTCAATGAAGAGGATAGTATCAGCGACATAGATAACTGGGGTACTAAAAATAATGGCGATGATGGCGGATATGGCAATGAACAGATGCCAGAATCTATTTACGAAAAGGTCGTATCTAATGCCATGCTGAGCGGGGCCCGATATGCTAAGCTTACCGGCGAACATGTACAGGTTAATGCTCGTGTATCCAGTATGACTATTGAACAGATGTACAAACGAATCCAGCAGGGTCGTTCGTACGTTGCCAATGATATTTTGAGCCGTTAAAACCTGAGCTGACGTATAAACTGTAATAAAAACGGTATTATATGTCAGCTAGAGTCATTATTAAGAAATATACAGGTAAGGATGGCGATTTTGGCACAGAAGTGTCATCTATCGGCTTAAAGCGTATTGATACATGTGTGCCTTCAGTATATAGTTCTGAAGGATTGGCTCATCCGGGTGAACCGGGGAAGACTATTCCTGCTGATGATGCTAGTGACGCACGTATGTACTGTATCTATCGTCCGGATACTATGGATTGTCATGCATATTCGATGGAAAGTGTATTTAAGATCCATTTAATCGAGGCGCCGGATGTTCAGTTGAGTAATATTCGAATTTACCCGGTAGGTGAAAGACCACGTAATCCGCATCCAGCGATTCTACGAATCGGAAATTCGATTTCATATTCAAGGCCGACAGACAAGAAATCTTCGATTGCGGTTAATGACATCTGGGATTATAGCAAGGAACATCCATTCTACCTGACAGTGAGCGGTGTATATGGACAGTGCCCGGATCCTCAGCTAGGCAAGACCGATTATGTTGTCGAATATAAGGATTTTGGCTATGGAAATGTGATCTGTCTTGATGGTGTTCGACAGCTTCTTGTTCCGGTTGCTACACGAAGCGATAAGGATCAGGATATTGTCGTTACGTTTAGGGATAATACATTCTTACCGGCCGATGCTGGGTTCTCTTGTATTGAATTTAGGGCTGCCGTCGAAGATGTCCATCATCCGGGTCTGCTGATTCCGGGTGATGTAATTCCAGCAAAGTATGTTGAACTTGATCGTGTGACTGAGGCTGATGGTCGTGTTCGCCCGTATATTAAGCTGAAAGTTAAGGTTAAGGACGAAGGCATTGATATGATGTCGACAGAACCCGATAATCCATTCCGTTATGGCTTGTTCTATAAGATTCCGGGTGACGACACCGATCCTCGTTTTAATACAGGTCATCAGATCATGTGGGTATATATGGATGGGGTTACACCGGGTATGGGTAGTCCGTCATTTGTACCTATTGGCTACGATCCGAACAAGAATCCGCATGAGCTGGTGTGGAATAAGTGGTTTACACAGTCTGTAAACGACTCCAATTCGCATGTACTTGATGAAAGTTTGATTGCGCCGCCGGAAAAGCCTGTGGAATATTACGACATTGAAGTATTGCCTGACCCTGATTGCCATGGACACATGAGTTACGTTGTTAATGGGGTATTCAGACCACATTTGCATTTTGAAATTAACAAGATTTACCGCTTCAAGAATCACTCGGGGGCCCAGTTCCCGCTTCGATTCATCGGAAATCCGCATTCACCTGTCGCAAATGCGGTGGATGATGTTATTACCGATGGCGTGATTGTTCTAAACGGATGTACCAATAATGAGGAACTTATTGTGAATCCAGAGGCTATCTTGAAGGCTGGTAAATGCGTTAACGCATATCAGTGTGTTTGTCATCCGGCGTTGGGAAATCATGTGTTCAACCATCAGTTGTTCATGTGCGGGCAGTATAATATGAAGCGTGTGAACGGCGGGATCTATAACCCGCTCCTTGCTGGCGAGACTGATTATGTCTATCTGCAGCTGGATGTTGCTGGTGATACCGATCCGGGTTATTGCGTGCCTGACATCATGATCGAATATGACGAAAATTAGCGTTCCGAGAAAAAAATAAGGGACATATATAAACTTTTAGAAAATTAATAGCCATTGTGGCTGACAGGATAAAGGGAAATACTATGGCAAACCTAGAAAACCGTAATAAAAAGGCCATTCTGGACATCTTCTCTCTTGAAGATGCAAGGGGTGTGTGCGAAGCATTGGGTGGTCAGATGGACATGTCTGCACCAGTAGAAGATGATACTGAATATACGCTCGATGATATGATGACCGTTAATCCGTCCCCGGATCAGACTTTTGGTGAGTCTTTCATGCAGGGTGAAGATGATATGGCATCTCAGGAAACCCAGAAATTTGTTATTGACGAATTTGCTAAGGAAGCTGCTAAGATTCCGGGTAGTACAATCGAAGTAAGCGATATTCCGGCTCTTGCAACTGTTATTCAGGCCCAGAACGGCATTAAGGGTGATGTCGCTGGCTTCCTTGAAAAGACTATGATGGCTGCTGAACAGCGTCTAACCGCACAGAATACATCTGACGCATTGCCGGATGGTGCTAGTGCTGCTGACGAATTTGGTGGCGCCAGTGCTGAACCTGTTGATATGGGCATGGGTATGGGTGAAACCGTTCCTGAAATGGAACCTATTGCTCCTTCTGCAGAACCCACGTTGACTGCTAATGACGATGACGCCCTGAATCTGGATAATTTTGGCTTGGACGAAACTGATCCAGCAGGTGCTCCTGCCGAAGATGCAACTGATGATTTGTTGAGCGGCCTTGATGATGCTGATTTCGCTGATGACCTTGGTGACACTGCTGAACTGACCGAAACACCTGCTGAGGACGAAGCTCCTGCCGAAGAAGAAAAGCCTGCGGCCGAAGAAGACGAAAAGCCTGCTGAAGAAGAAAAGCCAGCTGAAGAATCTGATGAAGATGACGCTTTGTTTAGCGGTCTTGATGGTGATGACGAAGAACCGGGTGATGATGATTTTAAGCTGGAAAGCGTTTATACATCTGACAGCCCTGTATTGGAAACCACAGGCACTGCTCCGGCTGAAGCACCTGCCGCTGAAGTTCCGGCTGAAGAAACCCCGGTTGAAGAAGCTCCTGCTGAAGACGCTCCGGCTGAAGAAGCTCCGGCTGACGGTGCTGAAAGTTTTGACGAATGCTCTGCTAAGGAAATCAGTGAATGTAAAGCAAAGTTGGAATCGATTCGTGCAAATTACATGGCTAAGTATACCGCTGACCGTGTTGCTTCTCTTGTTGAATCGTATCAGCGTGAACATGCACACGCCGAAAAGCTTGCTAAGTTGGAATCGATTGTTTCTAATTTCAAGCATAATGAACAGGTTCGTGCTTCTGTTGACGCCAAGAATGCTAAGCTGGAATCTATCGTAGCTAACTATGCTGCCAAGGCAAATGCAAAGAAGACTGCTGTTGTTGAAGGCATTAGCAAGGCTTCTGCTGCCAAGGCTTCCACTGCTAAGGCATTTGTTGAAAGCGCTACTGCACGACATGAATCGCATCTCGAAGTTCAGCGTAAGCTCAATGCTATTGTAGAAGGCGTGAAGGCTAATAAGAGCGTTCAGAAGAAGCTCGATGCTTTAGTTGAAAGTGTTGCTGCTAAGACTGATCTTCAGAAGAAGCTCGATGCCATTGTTGAAAGCGTTAAGCGTTCTTAATTAACTAAACAGATTTTATCCTGTTAAAATGGCGTCCCGTATCGGGGCGCCATTTGTGTTTGAACTAATTTAAACAACATTGAAAACTTATAAACTGTAGAATAACTAAGGGTTTACACATGCAGGCTAACGGACATTTTAGTGGAAAGATGCGTGGTCTTCTTGATAAGGCTACTGAAAAATCTAAGGGCGTTGACGGTGATAAAGGCCAGTTTTACGCTATTATGAAGTCGCATGGTTTCTATGATGTCGAGGATGAAGAAAATGGCCTGATGGATTGGCAGCGAGCTCAAGTGCCAGACTATAATCAGCATCGAATATCTGATTTGTGCAAGGCAATAGCTGAAATGTTTGCTGATTATCTTGGAAATGAAGAGTATGGTGTGTTGGATCCGGGAGTAGAGGGGGTTGTCAATAAACTCGACCAGAGAGGCGCCCAAACTGCTGCTGAAATGGATGGTATCGGTGGTGCATTAGGTGCATTGACCGGTGGCGCATCTGAAGCTACACGTAAATCATTGTCTCAGATCGTGGCCGCTGTTATGGGTGGGTGCCCATTCGATCCTGAAATATTGCCGCCGTTATGTATCGGATTTGATGGATTGCCGATTAGTATGGCAAATGGTTTTAAGATAGGTACTTTTGTACCTGATTGGACATTTTTGTATGACCATGAGACGTTTAAGTCCAATAAGTTTTATGAAGGATCCGATGGAAAGGTTTGCATTGGTGCTGGCATACGGCTTAATTTAGGTGGTCCGGCCCGCATACTTGTATTAAAAACGATTTTTTCGGTTCCTACGGTTGACGAGAACGGACAAGCTCAAGGTGACAGTATGAATGGTGTCACCGCCGAAGAGTTTAAGGTGTTGTATGATGTATCTGATAAGAATTTTTCTGACTTGACGCCTGAGGAACTTGAGTTTGAATTGCGTGAGGGCCAGTTACAGCTTGCTTATTTTAAGATGGTTAATCTTATTTTATGGGGTGCTATCAAGAATTCAAATAACTGGGCATTTCTGCACTGGGGCTGTATTGCGCATAACTCATGCCCAACTGATGTGAAAACTGCGATTTGTAGTTATACACAGACAAATGGTCTGGCGATTGATGTTGACAACTGTCCTGAGTCTGGCATGATATCGTATCTGGTCAATACAGGTATGGGATATATTATTGGCAAGAGCAAGGCTACTGGATTGATTCTGCTTCCCGGCATGAAATACATGGATGATGCCAAAAAAGTCATTACTGTTGAGGCGGGTGACGCAAAAATAGGTACTTGGTTTGACGATAACAACGGGTTGCCGAAGGATACTAAATTGGCAAAGGCGCATTTTATATTGGCTGCAGACATCTTGTCGCATTTGGTATATGATACTAATCCTAACGCAGAATCGTTGCGTCGCCGCCGTATAGATGAAGCTAATCTGATTTATAAGTGGTGCGGTATGCCTACGATTAAGTTTGGTGAACCGGTTTCCGCTGAGTTCAAGAGTGTTGCCTTGTGTAAACGCTTTATGGATATTTTGGTTGAAAGTAAACCGAAGGTTTATGAAAATAAGAATCCTAAGATCCCGACTGATCCAAATGGAATTGAAGTGGTTAACTGGGCTGAAAAGGGTGCCAATGAATTATCTGCGGTAACTTTGGGTACCATTAGATATTTATGTGCTAAGGCTGGGTTGCCCGGAACTGTCGTAACGTCCGTGTATCGTAGTCCTGAAGCACAGACAAGGGCAATGATTAGCAATTTGCAAAATAATAATGGTAAATGCCCGGTTAATTATGCTCAACGTGGCCGTGCTGTTAATGAAATTTATTACAAGTATAGTAGACAGGTTAATGGCGGCCAAGTGCGAAAAATCAATGATCCTGCCGTTTTGGAAAAGGTTAGGAATGAAATGATTGGCCTGTGCACAAAGTATGCCAATGAAAATACCCCGGTATCTAATCATGGTTACAAGCAGGATGTCGTTCAGGCCGTCGATATGGGCCCGAACAGCATGCGTAAGCATTTTAAGTTTTCAGAACAGCAGTTGCGTAAGTTCGGCGTCGCCTGTTACGATGCGTATAAAGAAAAATACTTGAAGCAGTATCTTGGCCCGGAAGAATATGGCGGTCCTAAGGTAAAAGACCCTGCATTCCATATTGAAGTGTATCAGGATAATGAACATCCGCATCCGGCTGGCTGGGTTTCTGACGCCGGTGATTATTCGGATGTTAAGATTCTGCCATCGGTTGAATTGACTATCGGTGACGAAAATTTACGTAATAAGAATGTGTGGGATTTGATTTTTGTACATGACCAGAACTATAGGCATGGGTAGGTAATATATGTCCAGATGGTATAAGCAGAAGAAAGAAGAATTTGATAACATGGTGTATGGCTATCTGATTAAGCGTCTGAAAGACCCTATCGATCAGAGTGATGCCTTTTTTATGGGTTCAGTTGATGAATTTGGTAATGAACTTAAAAATGAATCGAACTGGGCTTATACAAAGCTGGATAAGTTGTTGATTGCTATTAAACGTTCTCTTGGACAGGATGTAATCAATAAATTGCCAAATGATTATAACGATGTGGATACATACAGTTTGATGAATGGCGCCGTAGATCCAAAGGAATATTCCAGTGCATATAAAGGCGTGATTTCGCTAGTGGAAGAATGCCAGTATCTTCCTCCAGAACAACGTGGCCATGGTGATTATGTGGATGATGACCCTGAGCTGTCGGTCCCGGAGAGAATTCAGCGTGCATTGACTTGCGCCAATTATCTCATGTTTGCGATATTGAATAATGACGCTATCCCGTCTTCTATTGAATTTAATGATACCGTACTGCCATCGGTTGAAGCTACTTTCGGCATTCGGTCGATTGGGTCTGATATTGAAACCGCTGATTATTTGAAGGCGGCCGGATTGATTGATTATAAGAATATTACTAATCAGGGTTTTGTTCTTGCGGTTCGTTTGGCTAAGTGGATCAAGATGCATAAGCTTTGCGACCGTGGATTTGATAATGTTGATAATTTCAGAAAATCATGGGAGAAACTGTCAAATGCAGGCTAATTACAATGGTGTTCCGTTATTTTCTGTTACTGAGTCGGATTTCATGTACATCATGGAATGTTCCGAGGTTGGTGGACGCTTGTTGTCCAAAAATATTCAGGATGAAGCCTTGCGTTCGTACTATATGAATGCTAGAAAGCCCCAATTTGCGGTTTCATTCGACAATGTTGTAATTTATTGGGGTAAATAAGAGGTTTTATGCTAGTAAAGAAAGCGAAAATACCCGACAATTTAGCTACTAAGATTTTGACTCATGTCCGTAGCTATGGCGCCGCTAATGAAAAAGGCGAACTGTTTGACCGAATATTTAATCGTGGCGATACTATTCGTGAAATCACAGCATCCAAGAATGTTGTCGGACAAGGCGTAAGTCAGATGATGTATCCAAACGGAATGGCTCCGGATGGATTTAGCACCTATAGTCCGGGTATCGGCGTATCGACTAAGTCCATGGATGTGGATAAGGTACAGAATGCGATCGCTGAGAACCAGATTTCGCTGTATTGGCGTAAGAATGTTGAACGTGCATTGAAGTATGATACGGTGGCATGCCGTTCTGAAGTGAATGAATCTTTGATTCAACTATGTAATGAAGCTATTTATAAGGATGATATCGACGAAATATGCTCGCTATCTATTGACCATGATGCTGAGATTGGCGACGCAGTTCAGCTGAAGCTTGGACGTATTTTCCGACGTGACGTGCTTAGAAAGATCATGCAGTTCGATAAGAATGGCTGGGATTACATGAAGTATCTGTTGACCCGTGGCCGTATCTTCTTGGAAGTGCTATATGATCAGGGTAGCGGTCGTATTGTCGGTGTCAACATGCTTCCTGAAGAAAATGTGATTATCGTTGTTCAGGATAATTTGATTATTGGATATCGTCAGATGTTGACTGGCGCAATTAGCATGCAGAATGGTGGTAAGAACTACATTGATTTTAGCCCAAACCAGATTCTATATGCTTCATTGGGTATGACTGGTCCGGGTGGCATCAATGATCCCCGTTCTATCCTTGAACCGGCTATGAAGCCGTACAATCAGCTGAATACCATTGAGGATTCAGTTGTAATGTATCGTGTATTGTGGGGTTCGGAAAAACTGGTGATGAAGGTTGATACCTCTGGTATGACCAAGGCGACTGCCGAAAAGTTCATGAAGGATCAGGCCAAGGTGTTTAGCCGTAAGCTTGATTATAATTCTATGACTGGCGAAATCACCAATTTTGGTAAGGTAGTCGGTTTGACTGAACATTATATTATTGGTGTTGGACAGGGACGAACTGGTTCTAGTATCGAACGTATGAATGGCGGCGAACAGTTGGGCAATATCGATGACTTGAAGTTCTTCAAGCGTAACTTGGTTAATGCCTTGATGGTTCCTCCGGGCCGTATAACTGCGTTGGCTGGCGATTCCCAGAATTACTCACAGGGTAAGATTGGTGAAGTAACTCAGGCTGAAGTGTCGTTTGCACGATTGGTTCAGCGTTATCAGACACCGTTCGAAAATATTCTTGTCCGCTTGTTCGTAATGGTGCTGAATACGGATAATTCACTTTCCGAAGATATCAAATTTCAGGACCTGTACCGTGTTCGCTTCCGTAAGTCAAATGGCTTCCAGAATTTTATTGACTCTGAAGTCTGGACTACAAAGCTTCAGGTTTTTGACGCCATGATGAAGCATGTGTCGTCCAAGGAAAATCCGTCGGGCGCATTATCTAAGCAGGCTGCATTACGATGGGGATTGCGATTGGATGATGAACAGTACAACTTGAACAAAAAGTGGTGCAAGGAAGAAGAAAAGGAAGCGTCTGGTGAAGATACCAGTGGTGGCGACGAAGCGCCTGACGCTGGTGGCGCCGGTGGTTCAATCCCGGGAATGTAAACAGTTATATGGAAAGGCTCGGAAAACACCGGGCCTTTCTTATAAACTTTGGTAAAAATCCGGAGAAATCTGATGAATGAATTTACTCAATATGTCCGTGAAGTATGTGCAAATAACCCAGCATTGTGTGAAGCTATCTTGACTGGCTATAATTCCATTATTAATGAAAGTATTGGATCGAAGATTGTGGCGCCTGTCGCTATGGCAATTGCTTCACTGCTTGGGGCCGCAAATGCTGATACTTTGACTGCTAAGGATTGCTCAGGAAATGCATGCCGTATTTATGATGGCGCAACTGAAATTGGATTTACTAATCGTCATGGTGACCTGTTTGATGCACAAAGTGGTGACTTGATTGCTAATGGCGTTGTTCAAAATGGCCAGATTACCGATGTCGAAGATGGCATCGGTATGGAAGCTCGTGACTGTAACGGCAACGCTTGCGACATTTATGATGGTGGCGAAAAGGTTGGTCATACTAACCGCCATGGCGATTTCTTTGATAATAATGGAACCTTGGTGGCAAATGAATTTGTTGATGGTGGCAAGATTTCGTATGCCAATGGCGACGATGACAAGGTTATTGATATCACTGATCCTGATGTTGGATATGATCCCAGATATTATTCTTTGACCGAAGAATTGGGCGACTAAGTACAAAAAATCATTTCAATGTAGAAAATGCACCGTTTTTTAGCGGTGCTTTTTTGATGCTATAAACAAATATACAGAAAGTCTTCCTCAGGGGAGACAAAGTAAAACATCCTTTAAAGGAATAGAATTATGCAGACTCTACAGAAGAAATCTACAACTCGCAAGTGGCAGTCCGTGTTGGAATCCAACCTCGGCCGTCCCATTCGCTCTCGTGCAGAAGCATCCGTGATCGCTACCCTGCTCGAAAACCAGAACAAGCTTAACCGTGGCGCCCTCATCGAAGCTGCCAACGTCTCCGCTGACGTTGCTCAGTATCAGCAGTACGCTCTCCCCCTGATCCGTCGTCAGTTCCCGGAACTCTTGGCAATGAATACCGTTGCTGTGATCCCGACCACTACTCCGAACGGTATCTATTTTGCACTCCGTTACCTCTATGATAACGAACCGGTGAAGACCACTGCTTTCCGTAAGGGTCAGAAGCAGGAAATCGGTTACGATCTCGTTGCTGATCATACCGGTTTTGTTGGCACCTTCAATCCTTGGTCCACTGGTGCTGGCGAAATGCTTTCCAACTACATGGAAGGTACTGAAGAACGTACCGGCGCTTCTGCTAACGGTGCTTCCTTCGACATGCAGACTCCGGGTCTGATCTACAACAACTTTGGTGGTTCTTATGTTGCTGGCTCCGACGAATACGGTGCTTACAGCTTCAACATCAAGAAGGCTTCTGTCAAGGTTATCAGCGGTGCAATCCGTGTTGGTACCCGTGCAATCAAGTCTCACTATACTCTCGAACTCCAGCAAGATATGGCTGCTGCCCACGGTCAGGACGTTGAAGCCCTGCTCCTCGAAGGCCTCCAGTTCGAAATTCAGCAGAACATCGACCGTGAAATCCTCATGGCTATGGTGATGGTTGCTCAGACTGCCGCTCTCGGTGGTGAAGACGCTATCCTGATGAACCTTGCTGACGAATCCTCTGTTTCTGCTGGTGCAGGCCGTTGGGCTGCTGAACGCATCGCTGGCGGTATCGTTAACACCATCATCGCAGTGTCTCGTAAGATCGCTCTTACCACTCGTATGGGTTGCGGTAACTTTGCCATCGTTTCCCCGGATATCGCAGCTGCAGTTTCTACACTGAATAACGGTATCTACACTGCTAACTACCTCAACACCGACGCTGCTGTGCAGCCTGCTGGTGGTGTGGCTGACGCTGGCTCTCTCTTGAACGGCAACATCAAGCTGTATCAGGATATCTATGCCAACGCTTCTTATGCCCTCGTTGGCTATAAGGGTGGACGTCAGGGTGAATCCGGCATCATCTTCATGCCTTACATCCCGTACATCTTCACCAAGACTGCTGGTCAGGAAGACGGTTCTCCTCGCTTGATCGTCAAGTCCCGTTATGCTATCGTTGCTAACTTGCTCGGTGCTGGTCAGTTCTATCGTATCATCCGCTTCACTAACGTAAGTTCTGTGATCCGTGGTATCGATCTGGACAACATGCCGTGGCAGTCCAATGGTGGCGTCTCTATGGACGAAACCATGCAGTACGAAACCACTCCGGATAAGGATGGCCTCATCAACGTTCCGGCTGGTCTCTCCTACGAAAACAACAACTGGTAATCAGTTTAGTTTTCTGGAAAACGGAAATGAAGAGGACAGGCTCAGGCCTGTCCTTTTCTTGTATAAACTTTTTTGGTTAAGTAATTCACCTCTGAATGGAAGTACGATATGGATACTAGTGCATTTGCGTTATGGAAATTTAAGACGATTGAGGGTGTAATTGTTGGCGCTAAAAGTGGGGATGTTTGTACGACCCATTTTGATAATGGCCTTGTCCGTGGCGATATTACGTATAACCCTACTACTGAAAAAATGATGATGATGGTCAACGGTGAAACGACTCCGCTGTTTGTCTGCACGTTTAGTGATGCGGTCCAGACGATGACCAAGCATAAGTTATATACTGAACGTCCTGAGCTGGAACGGCATAGTAGTTCATACATTAAATATGGACATGTTCCTGATGTGTGACATGACACCGTTACCAAAAATCTACGCAAATTTACCAATAGGTGAAACTGGGTGATTTTCTATGGATTGTTTAAACAAACCATCGTAACGGCATTTTTCCAGAAACTTCTTGACCTTCCACCTAGGAAGGATTCCTTTAGGGACGAAGTTCCTGTATCCGCTATCCCCTGCCTGAAGCAGGTACCCTCTTAACACGGTCGAGGTAAGGCGGAATTTAATGTTCTTTGCACTATGAATATCGGCATTCTCAGAATGACCACATTCAATGCAGCAAAATTCTTCTTGGGTCTGTCTATTTCTATCATCGATACAACCACAATGACCACACATCTTGGATGTGTATTCTGATTGAACCAATGATACCGACAGACCATATCTAGGAGCGATATGTATAAAGTCATCTTTTAATGATGACAGTCCAGTTCTAAGATGGAGCCTTCCTAGATTGACTCCGTTTGAATCCTTTGCATACAGCTTACTGCCTTGGAAACCATCAAGGTTCTCCATTGCTATGTGCTTGATTCCACTTGATGCAAATCGCTTGCATAGTCTTGCAATAGTCCGCTTGTTGGAATCGTTTAATTTGTTTGAAATTGCAGTAAGTCTTCTAGCATCCTTCTTCGCAATGTGGAATGCTTCTTGATGCTTATTGCCAAACTTGGCATTGTAGTTCTTCTGCTTGGTATCGACCTTTAGCAGTTCCTGTTCTAGGTCTGCAATCAAAGCATTATCGTTAGGAATGAACTCACCAGTAGATAATGCAAACATATTGTGCTTGGAATTGACATCAATACCGATGGTATTTTCCTCGGAAATATCTTCATCACTTGTATATCTTTTTCCCTTTCTAGCCAGCACCAGATGGATGTCATTGCCACGGATTACCATATTGTACGATGTATCTGATCCATTGCAATATCTGGCAAGGTTACGATGATATTTCTTGTTGTACTTGACTGGAATGCACATCGTATTTGAACTGGAGCCACGGTATCCGTCATCTGTCCAGTCCCAAGAAATCTCTGCATAGTAGTCAAATTTACCTTTCTTGGTAGCCTTGGCTATGATAGGACGCTTGATACGGCTACGACCACTGAAGGACAATGAATTGAACTGAATAGCCCCACGGGTCATATACTCGGTATATACACTTTCCCTGCGGGATAAAGCCAATCGCATTAACCGTTCAAATCCGTACTTGTGTATACGGCATAGAATACCTTGATAAAACTTTTTCTTTGTATCTGGAATATCGGTCAGAATAATGGATTCCAACCAGTATTCGGTATCGCTGTTACCATATCTAGCCAACCAAGTCAACGTCTTGGTAAGTTCAGTCTTTGTAGTATGCCGTTCGATTGACTTGAGGTCACCTACATTATGTTTCTTTGTTCGACGCTTGTAGAAGGTAGGAACAAGTTCAGTAACCTGTTCGAATTCTATGTGTTTCCTGATTGCATCAAAGCGAAGCTGGTATGCTCGCCATACATCCTCGATTGCCTTCTTCAAGTAATGGCTGGATAGACGATTCGTAAACATTGGATTGAATAGGTTGAATGCATCAAACTTGCTCATATCCTGATAGCGGAGCATATCACCGTGGAATATATCGGATATCTCGTTCCTCACGTCACGGATTTCCTTCCCACGATTAATTAGTTCATTACGCTTGGTATCAGACAGCAGAAGCGGATAGAACGACACCGAATATGTCGATTCCTCACTATGCTTCAATGTCCTACACCACTTGCTCATACAATACAAAAATGGCTCGTTAGGAACTTATTGTGAGATTCAATTCCAAACGAGCCATCATAAATGGTTTCCTATTCAGATCAATGAAGAATCTCACTAATCCATTGAACTGCTCATACTATAAGTTTATATAATGTCCTTGCAAATTATAAGCAGTTTTAACCATAAAATACTATAAGTAAATTATTGGAAAGTTTGGGTAGATTTATAACATACTGTAGACAACCCGTAAGGGTGTTTTTTATGGCGAAAAAAGATTTTTACATCATATAAACTGTATTGTAAAATACTTAGTTGGTTTACGATGAACGAACGTGATGGCAAAATTTTGATGACTGCGATACTGAATAACGATGATTCGACAGTTAAGCGAATCATCAGTACGTATTTTGAAGCCGCATACAAGCGTGCGATTACGTCAGAAACGAAAGCTATGATGGAATCGATTAGTAACCCAGCTAAAACGAAGTAATTTAAATGGTGTAACGCATTCTGGGTTATAAACTTAGGTTATATGCGTAGCGAGGTCGATATGGCTAAAGTACAGAGACAAATTTGCGGCGACGCTATTATGGAAGGGTCCAACGCACGAGAAGAAGAACGTGTCGGTCTTGATGGCCGAAAGACCCGTCGTTTGATTATTGAAGGTGTCGCAATTGAATGCGATATTCCGGGAATTAATGGTCGTTCTTATCCTAAGCGTATTATTGAACGTGAAGTTAAGCGTCTTGTTGCTGAAGCTGTACCGTATGGCCGTTTGGCGGCTGAATTGAACCATCCTCGCTTAGACGATGAAGGATCCGCCAAGGATTACCCGATTTTTGAAATGAATTTGGCCAAGACTTGCGCTGTCGTTGAAGATTTGCATATGGAAGGTAACAAACTTATGTGCCGCATGGTTGTTGCGGAAGGAACCCCGGCAGGTGATACTTTGGCCGGATTGATCCGTTCTGGATACCGTCCCGGTTATTCTTTACGTGGCGCCGGTAACACGATTCCGGCAGGCGACCATGAAGAGATTGATGATGATTACACGATGATCACCATTGATGTTGTTGGAAACCCAAGTTTTGGTAAAACCGCTATTTTCAATAGTCGTCTTGAATCTGTGAATGGCGGTAAGCGTGCATTGACTGAAAGTGTGTCCTATAATCCGTCTGCGATTATGGAATCATTGAATTCTTATCGTCGTGAAGTTGCCGCTGCGACTCCGTTTAAAATTGGTTATGAAAAGTATAACAAGGCTGCAATGCTTGCTGAAATGGTACGAGGTGTGTAATCTATGGAATTGAAACGTATTCTGACAGAAAGCGAGCTGACTGCGATACCTGATTCGGTCATTACTAAGATTGAATCGGCGTATCGTGCTGAATTGGCTAAGGCTGTCGAGACAGAATCAGCAAAGACTACAAAGCGATTCCAAAAAGTTTTGGAAAGCGTTACTGCAAAGGCGGATGAACGTATCAATAGCGCTATTACTGAATGCGTACAGCAGGCCAAGGATACCGCTATCAATGATAAAATGTTTCAAGTGCTGAAGGATGTTGCTGCAGTTCTTGAGGCAGCTGGAATTCCGACCAGTGAAGCTACCAAGAAGCTGAAGGAAGAACTTGCTCAATGTAACGTAAACTTGAAGAAGGCTTATGCTGAACGTGAACATGTCAAGGAACAGCTTAATGAACAGCAGAAAAAGAATTACATATACAGTGAAGTGCAGGGTATGCGTCCCGAAGTGGTCGATGCCGTCATGAAGCACTTTATGCATTATGACATTCGTGAAATTGACCGTGAAGCTATTTCGAAGTTCCTCGATGGTACAAGCAATGACGCTTACATGATGGATGTCGATCCTGATAGTGAAGGTGAATTGAACATGGACCGTGTTG
The DNA here is from genome assembly GCA_024399065.1 of Fibrobacter sp. Classification (NCBI taxonomy): domain Bacteria; kingdom Pseudomonadati; phylum Fibrobacterota; class Fibrobacteria; order Fibrobacterales; family Fibrobacteraceae; genus Fibrobacter; species Fibrobacter sp. The sequence goes on from JAKSIB010000005.1 coordinate 134,045, forward strand.
CTGCCGCTCTGAGTGAAATTGACCACGAGCTTGAATTGGATGTTCCGACATTCCCAAGCCGTAAGGGTGGCGACACTAAGAAGAAGGGCCGTTTCGAAAGCTTGAGCCGTGGATTAACCCCTGATCGAGTCGCTCTCGGTACACCGAATGTCACATTTGAATCATTGGCTAATATGAATACCGCCAGTTCCCAGACCCCTGAGGATGACGATGTTGCCGATGCATTGGCTCAGTTCAGTGCATTTGAGCAAATGGGAAAAATGGGCGGCTTCATTTAAATCTGTGGGTTCGTCTCCTTGCCACAGGTTTGCAGGATGCCACTTACGGCATCCTGTTTTTTGATATAGTTTGTAATAGGTGAATTATAAACTATAGACACGAGGAATTATGAAACAGACAGATTATAACGAACAGTCAAGTTTTGCCGCACGTCGACCGGCGCACAGGAATACATATCAACCAAATTTTGTTGATCTGCCTAAGCCGACTATGCAGGGTGGTAATTTTGCGCCACGTCCATTGCCGGTAAACCAACCGAGTCAGATGTTTGGTACCAAGGGTGGATATGTAGCATCGCAGACTGGTGTACCGGGATATGATTTCGTGTCTGAATACAACCGAAATCTCCAGATGTACAACGATATGAACGAAAAGATCAAGCAGGGTGTGTCTGAAGCAGACGCTGACATGAATCTGGAAAAGATGAATGACTTGATCAACCACATTAACGGTGAAGCAACTGAAGTTGATGTCGGCGCTGGCAATATTAACCAGCTGGTTACTGAAATCACCCATGTATGCAAGTGCTTGGAGGAGCCTGAAGGATGGCTTCCGCCTGCCCGTGCAAATTATGCAGATAAGCTTCGTGAACACGGAAAGAAGCTCGCTAATGCACTTGATAAATTCCGTGAAACTATCATCAAACTAAAGGTTTAAAATGGCAATATTCAATCTGCTTGTTAAGACATTTGATCTAAAGACGCTAAGGGAAGAATACGAAGAGCAACCGGAAACCAAATGGTTTTACGTGACTAGTATATCTTTTGACAAGCAGGTTGTCGCTAATATTAAATCACTGTATTACAATCGTAAAGATGGCCGTTTTTTGGTCAGTTACGATATGTATGAAGACGTGTACAAGTTGGAAGTTAGCCCAATTGTTCTTGATGATGATATTAGTGAATACAGTGTGCCTATTTTTTATGAATACGAAGATGTTGATGGCGGTTTACACAATGTAATTGAAGAAAATACGGTTAGGTCGTTTGTAAATACTGATGACCAACCGATGATCAAGTACATCGAAAATATTGCATCGAAGATCGGGGAAAGTGTTGTTGTTACGATCCATGGTGAAAACTTTACTGAAGGATTGCATATTTTCCTACGGTCTGACTCGGCGTGCTATCAGATTGACCCTGATGAAGTGTTGTGGGATTTTGAACAGAATACGGCTACATTTGTCGTAGCGCCGGGTATGCTGGATGTAGATGATGCTGGGAACGAATCATGCGGCCTATACTCGATTACGCTTGGGTATGGCGACTGTGATGTCCCGGGTGATTTTAAAAATGATCCGAGTACAAATAACCTGAGTATTATCCGTTACAAGTTTGACGACAGTAACGACGCCGCCGGGCAGAATTCTACCCTAGTATTGAGCGTTGAAAATCGATGCTATACTAAGAGTGATATGTCGCTGATTTATGATAACACTGACTTATCGGGTAATCCTGTCGCTAATGCCGCATCAGGGGCATTTGGTGATACGATATACGTTAGAATTCAGCCGGGACAGGATTGCCGTAAGATTAAGTATTATCGTGTAAAGGTCAAGTATAATAAGAACCTGAAAAGCAAGTATGGCGAAATCACTTTGAACGGGATTAGTCTACAGCAGGGCGATATTGTCTGGTTGGCAAACCAATTTAACACCGAAGAAAATGGCCTGTGGGTTGTTACCAAATCGGCGTGGGTCGGCCTGAATACTGAGTCTGATGATCCGGAGGAAGTATGTACGTTTGCGCAGGAACCGTTACCGGTTGATTGGACGACGTTTATCGATCTGGGAGCCCGTGTAAAATATAAGGTAGATTACAGCTGCAGTGATGATGTTCCGGTAAAATATGGGCCACAGACAGCATGTTCTTATAATTTGGTACCGGGCGATGTGGTTGCATTGTCTAACCAGATATCTAGTCCGAATGGTGTATGGCTCGTGCAGTGTGCTGAGTGGGCTTATTTGGGTCCATATGATGCGATAAATGGCACGGTGATCGATGTAAGTAATTCTATCGTTATCCAGAATGACATTGATTTTTGCAAGTGCGGCGGCATATTCCACATTGACTATTACTATCTGAATCCAAGTTGTTATTTGACACATCTGCGTCGTACGGTGAAGGTAATGTGTGCGGGCGCTTCGATCGCACCTAACACTGATAATCAGTTCATCATCACTGAATATGTTATACGAACAGGTGAGGAAGACTCGCTCGTTGGCGATAATGGCCGTACGCCGGGTGATCCAGTCAAGGAAGATTGTATTAAGCGTACAGAGGACTTTGATTCCGATAATGCGTTAGCGGTTATCGAGACCCGTCCAGACGATTATGATTTCCAGATCATACGTGCGCCGGATTGTTCTAAGTGGTGCGATATGCCGAGATATTACAATCTCAGAATGCCGAATGATTATAGGACTAGTTCTGATACAAATGGTTTCACTATCCTGTTCTGGCAATTTGGTCTTGGCGGGTGGCATTTATATGCTTATGTTGGCGCCGGAAATCAGTTGTCAGGTATGAAGTATTATGTGTATCATCTTCATACGCAGGGCCATGCAGTAGAACATATGATTGATGTGAATGATGGGTATTGGTTTACTGAGACGGAAACCGGTGTAATTGCCGATGGGTTTGGTCTAGTTGATGATACTTGGGAATTCCCGATTGTTGATGATGCTGGGAATATAGTTGATACTACCCACATTTTGTCGGATAACTATTTGTATATGTCTTGGTCGATTAAGTGTACGACTACGCTGTTGGCTCATCGTACGTACGAAGAGGAAATGGACCCTATTCCTATGCGCAAGACTTGTGCTGATATGGAAGATGCCGGAAAGTTTGAATTGGCTAAGGAATATATGATTGGCATGGAACATGTATATGGATTCAGCTATTATAAGAGTGTGATGTCTAAATCGCAGTTCTGTGATATTTACAATAGTTATGCACCGGGCTGTATCTATGCCAATGTCGTTGAGGTTCTTGGAACTGATGATGACGAACCATTCTATGAGAGTATTGATGACGAAGGTAATGAAAGTTACATTCGTAAATAATTGGAGGATTTAATGGCCGACTTGAAAATTACACAGATTTATTCGCTGAAGTCAGGCGCAGCAGATCAGGAATTGGGCCCGGAATTGGATTGGATGCCGGTGACCCGACAGAATAGCGAACAGTCCGATGCACGCACGACACTGCGTATGCCATATCCTCGTGGTGATGGCGATGCTGAAATAGAATGCAGTGTATGCCATGGTACCGGTGTTGTGTCTAAGCTTGTTGAAGTCGATGACCATATGGAACGCACCGATGTCGAGTGTGACGCTTGCGCCGGGACAGGAATTGAACCGTCTGGGGCTGTTCATGTGGATGGCAATGGTGTGGTTACCGTTCATACTGACGGCCGAAGTATCACTGTTGATTCCGGTAAGCTCACTGCACATGGAACATATGAAGCTGGCGATGGAATTGATATCGACGGCGAAGTTATTTCTGCCAAGATTGATAATGCTACTATTAAGCTTGATGAAAACGGAAATATGGCCGTTGGTATTTCAGCTGGCGATGGTATTTCCATTGATGATGGCGAAATATCAGTTGTTGCTGGTGGTGGCTTGAAGGTTGATAACAAGAATCGCCTTGTTCTTGACGCCGATGGTAAAACGCTTGTTGTTGGGCCGGATGGGTCTGTATCCGCCAAGATTGATCTTGTTGGTGGGGATGGAATCCGTGTCATAGACAACCAAATCAGTTTACGAACTGATAGTGCCGGCGGCCTGAGTGTAAATGATGACGGTACCTTGAAAGTAAGCGTTGATGACGCTACTGTCAAGATTAATTCCAATAATGAACTGTATGTAAATTCGACAGTGAATGCTGGTGACGGTCTTGAAGCTGAAGGACAAGTTGTCAAGGCGAAAGCTGGCGCTGGTGTTACTGTTGATTCTGATGGAATCAATGTCAACGTCGATGGGGAAACCATTGAATTGGACCAGACTGGCAATCTTCATGTAACAAAGGAACCAGTTGCAGGCGACGCCATTGACGTAAAGTCGAATGTAGTCTCGGTTAAGCCGGGCGCCGGATTGAAGATCGATGGTAAAACTGATACGGATACTGGTACGGTTGCCGTGGACGTTGATGATGTGACGTTGAGCGTCAGTGGTACTGGAAAGCTACGCTCGAATGTTAAGGGTGGTGATGGCCTCTCTGTAAAGATGGATGATAATACCGTGTCAGTGAAATTGGCTGAAAACGGTGGTATTGGTCTAGATGAATCAAAATCGCTTGAAGTGAAAGTAGATGATTCTACGATTAAGATTGATCCTGATACGGGAGCGCTCTATGCAAATGCGCCTAGTGGTAGTGCGGGCGACGGATTGGCTGTCGAAGATGGCAAATATCATGTTGTTGCTGGACAGGCTATTTCCGTTGATGCTGATGGTGTCCATGTTGCTGTTGACGATGACACTGTTAAGATTGTTGATGGTAAGCTGCATGCAAGCCCCAGTTCTAGGTTGACTGCAGGGGACGGTATTAGTATTGAAGATGACACGGTTAGCGTCAAGGCTGGATTTGGTCTTGATATCGGACTGAGCGGGGTTATTGCTAAAACTGATAATACTACTGTTGGCGTTATTGATGACAAGATCACTGGTTTGTATACAGGCGGTGACGGTATTTCAGTAGAAGGTGCTAATATTTCAATCGACACCGGTGATGGACTGGCCATTTCTGACTCTGGGTCGGTGATGGCTAATGTCGATAATAAAACAATCGCTATCAAAAATGGTAAGCTAAGCGCAAAGCGTCAGGTTGAAGCTGGAACTGGGTTAACGCTCGGTAATGATAACATTGTCAAGTTTAACGTCGGCAACGGATTGCATGTTGATCAACAGAATAACGTCAATGTTGGTGCCGATGGTGTCACTATTGTGGCGAATGGCGGCGTGCTTAGAGGCAATTACGAAGGTGAAAACGGTATTACCGTTGATGAAAATAAGATCGGCATTGACGTTGGCACGGCATTGGGTGTATCCGATGGTAAGCTGAATGTATCGATCGATGATGTCACACTTAAAGTGGTTGATGGAAAGTTGACTGCATTCATTGCTGTTGAATCTGGTGACGGTATATTAGTTGATGGTAATGTGTTGTCTATTAATACTGGTTCTGGCTTGCGAATTAATGGTACCAGTGGTGCAGTTGAATTGGCCATTGATCCGAACACCATGAAGCTGGAAGGTGGTGTACTTACCTGTACAGTCACATATTGCAATGGCGCCGGATTGAGTTTGAATGACAACGAATTTTCTATTAATGTTGGCGATGGCCTTATTGTCAATAACGACAATGCCGTTGTAGCTAATGTTGACTCGACTACTATTGTTGTGAAGAATGGCAAGCTAGTTGCTGTTCAGCAGTTGAAACAGGGTGATGGTATTGAGATTAATCCGAATACGAACGTCATTTCAATTCATCTTGCCCCGAATTCGGCGTTGCGCAGCACCAAGGATGGATTGTCCGTTAGTGTTGATAATGTCACCGTTGGTGTATCTGGCAATACGCTTACTGGAAAGTACACCGGCGGCGACGGTATTGGTATTAATGGCGCCGAAATTTCTTTCAAGAATGGATCCGGATTAACGGTAAGTGAGTATGGGGTTGTATCTGTAAAAACTGATGCTCCTGATGTCACGTCTATTGATGGGTTCTGGCCATCTAAGACCGTCATGGACAAGATTAACAATACGATGAGCAAGGCTCATTATACTGCTGCAAGTCTGCTGGCTGAAATGCCCCGTACCCAGATCACTGGAACGGGTGAACGTTTCCGCTGGAATCTGATTGCAGCTGACAATGTTACTCTTGAACCGGATGCGTCTTTCAAGGTTGGATCTGACGATGTCGTGATCACTAAGTTTAAGGCTGATGTGACCTTTACTATTGAATGCCCTGAATATTTGACCAATGCCAGCGAATATGCTATCCGTGTGAACGAAAGTACCTACATGTTAGATACTACAAAGTTATACAACACGTTCACATATTCTGCGTTGGTTACTAAGGACAGAACATATCCGCCATATTTCAACGTATTCTTGTATGAAATTGAACGTAGTGAAGAGGAAACTACGCTTCCAGTTATGTACTTGAGTGCAAAAATTGAAGGTATTGGCGTCTAGGTTCGCCATGATGCTGTAAAAATGGACGCCGGGATGGTAGTGATAATAATACTGCCGCCGGCGTTTGTTGTTTGCATAAAGTATGAACTAATTTAACATGTAAATTCAACGTGGATGTTTTTATGACAGTTAACGTAAATGGCAACAAGCAAAAACAGGCGGGTCCCGCTGTATTTGATTCGAACGGTCATCAGACCGTCGCATCGATGAAGTATGACCGAATTGATCCTGAGTATCTGACGTCATTGATTATGGAACATAAGGATAACGTGGCTAAGCACGGTAAGGGATATCCTGTTAGTAATGAACTTGCTACTGCGATCCAGATTGTTATCAAGAAGACCGCCGGCATGCCTTCATGGCGTAAATACACCGATGACTGGAAAGAGGAAATGTATGCCCGTGCACAGTACCTGACTCTGAAGTATGTGCATAATTTTGACCCGGTTAAGCTTGCAAAGATTTCAAAGAATAATGACCCGTATTATTATTTGGGTATGATTGTGACTAGAGCATTTACTCAGGAGTTGAATACACTGAAAAAGCGAAGCCAGTATATTCAGTTCACGTCGCTCAATGAAAATATCCTGCATACTTGTCTAAGTATTGACGAATATGCCGGCGTTGTGTGTCGTGAAAACGAACGTAAGAAGGCGGAGACTAGTGCTGATGTTGCATTGGAACACAATACCATTGATTCGGCTATTGAAACGCTTGATGCAATTGATGCCGCCGATACAGAAAATTTGAAGTAATTTACGAACTGACCTCCATAGCGGACTCCCGGTTGCTTTATGCAACTGGGGGTTTTCATTTTTGAATGCATTAATGTTTAAAAAAGATATAAACTTACATTAAAAGATTTTATAGGATGTTATCATGGCTGATACAACACTCGGATATGGAACCACTGGTATGTGCGCTATGAATGGCGGCGGTAATTTTGACACCCATCCTGACTGGAAGCATGACATATTCCTTCAGGTTCAGAGTCTGGTCCCGGGCGTCGGTGATATTAAGAGCGGTAAGGCCGATTCCTTCGTGAAGCGTGCGTATACCCAGAATTGGTGGCATACGGAGGATCGTCTTGCTGAAGAACAGGACAAATTTAGGGAAAATGACCCGTTCAACAACACTCCGGGCCGAGGATATCGCAATTATCGCCGTATGGAATATGATATCGTGACTAATCCAAATGGTAAGGGTGCTGAAAATGACCGTAACGAAGCAAATGAACGTAAGGTTCTTAATAAGGACGAAGTGATTTCGATGATGAAGAATCATATGTATGCACTATGCACAACGGCATCGGCAACTAGCAATACTCCGATTACTCAGAATGATTACAAGGATCAGATTAAATTGCGATAATTTGAATTTTGCTTCGAAAATAAAAAGTGCCGATTTGTCGGCACTTTTTTAACATTGGCACGTAATTTGCTATATTTTTGTGTACGTAATTAAACAATGGAGAAATATATATGTACAATAATGTTATTTTTGGTAAGGATTTCGCAAAGCTGGGTTTGGAATCGTTTGATAACGCACTTGATTCTATTTGTGACGCTTTGGGTGTCAAGACAGGATCGGTGGCCGAAAAGCCTGTGTATACTGCGCAGTATGATTCATGGACTGATGCTTCCGGTAATATAGTCTATCAGCTGTGTATGCCGGGCTGCCCAAAGGATATGGTTGATGTGACTGTTGATGAAAAGTCGAACGTTATCAATGTTTCTGGTAAGCGTATGGTTAATGGCAAGGAACATCCTTATCAGTATACCCTTGCGACGATTTACCCGGTTGCCGGTGCATTCTGCGAATCGTATCTGGATGGTGTGCTTACTCTTGTGGTTAAGAAGCCGGAAGAACAGCAGCCTAAGATTATCAAGCTCACTGTAAAGTAGTCTGCAATGAATACAAAAATGCCCGGGTGATCCCGGGCTTTTTTTTATAATAAGTGTGGCAAGAAAACTCACGGGTCTTTTGACCGTGATATGAGTTGCTGGTGGCAAACAATATAATTTAATTGTATATTTAGTGGCGTATATCGTATGGGTAGATAATTTGGCATGGATAATGTCATTGAAGAAATGGTTCACAAGAATTGAATGACTGGGTATGAGGCTGCTATGATGCGAAAAACTAAGATGGGTGAATGTCAGTTGATGCGTATGAGTTGTATAATGTGGTTGGAACAACAGCTGGCAAAGGGTAATATCCCTTCTTGTCCTACTCCAACACCTACACCAATTTCATCGCCTGATCCTGAACCCGAGCCAATCGGTCTTCCACCAAAGACTTGGCGGGCAAGATATGAATTGACGCCCGAATTACTTGAAGGTTTGATGATGACCTATGACGATGTTGTTGCAATCCTGTTGCACATGCCTGAAATATATGCCGAGGAAGGTGGAGATATAAATCTTGAAAACTCATCGGTTGCCGTTGTAAAGCAGGACGGTGAAACCTTGATAATGGATGTCACACTTGACTGTGAAGATTGGTATCGGGTACATACGAATATAGAAGTTGAATTTATCGCTTTCAGTGACCTGAGTGATGTCACTGATATGAGCCATATGTTCGAAAGGCATTACATGCTGGAAAAGATTCCTGTATTAAATGCGCCGAATGTAACCAATGCCGATGCTATGTTCGAAGGCTGTACAGGCTTGACGAGCATTCAGGGGAATGCGTTTCCGAACCTGGCCGGTTGTAGCCATATGTTCGAAGGCTGTACAGGCCTGACGAGCATTCCGGATAATGCGTTCCCGAAGCTGACCGATGGTTACTCTATGTTCTATGGCTGCACGGGACTGACAAGTATCCCAGAGAATGCGTTCCCGAACCTGACCGATGGTTTTTATATGTTCGCTGACTGCAGTGGATTGACAAGTATTCCTGTGAATGCATTCCCGAAGCTGACCAATGGTCGCTGTATGTTCGACGGCTGTTCTAGCCTGATTAGAATCCCGGAAAATGCGTTCCCGAACCTGACCGGCGGTGAAGCTATGTTCCGTGATTGTACAGGATTGACAAGCATACCTGAGAAGGCATTCCCGAACCTGACCGACGGTTTTTATATGTTCGCTGGCTGCAGTGGATTGACAAGTATTCCTGTGAATGCATTCCCGAAGCTGACCGATGGTCACACTATGTTTTATGGCTGCACTGCATTAACAAACATAGCCGAAAATGCATTTCCGGAATTGAGAAATGGCTCTGCTATGTTCTCTGTCTGCGTCGCTCTGGCAAGCATAGCGACGAATTCTTTCCCGAAACTGACTACGGGTGATTATATGTTCCAAGGTTGTACCAGCTTGGTAAGTATTCCTGAGAACGCATTCCCTAACTTGAGATATGGTGACTATATGTTCATTGAATGTACAGGACTGACAAGCATCGATGATAATGCTTTCCCGAAACTGACAAATGGTAATGGTATGTTCAATGGCTGTACAAATGTTACAGACTGAGCGTTAGGATTGTATAGAAACCTGAGTCAAATAGGCAAGGTAACTACTCACTACAACATGTTTAAAGATTGCGGTAAAGAACAAGACACTGGCCTAGAAGAACTCCAACAGATTCCACAGTCTTGGGGTGGCTTGGCAGAAGGCTAGGCAACGATACGAAGCTGGATAGCGGATCTCTGGTAGTAAGTCCACTAGACCGCTTCTACACTATGCTTGCACTAAATGGATTCCTTGAAATACTTATAACCCTCCGCATAATTGCGGAGGGGCATTTCATACTAGGTCATTGATTTGTACTTTGGTTTATTTTTTGCAACAACAAGTCATGGTATTTTTCTGGGATATCATCTATGGTTATTTCCGACTTGTTAAGTGATTTTAGGTGATCGATTAGGTTTTGCTCATCAGTTGTTGTATCCGACTGTTCATTTGTCCCTTCGAATGTTGGTTGGGATTTTCCATAGTATTCTGTAGCGGTTGCTTTGAGGTGGTCTAAGCTCTGCTTGATATTCTGGATATGCAGCGTGACGTCAGATATGTTTTTATCGGTTGCGATCAAGTCAAGTACCGCATTGATGTCATCACGAACACCGGCTACACTTTGCTGTAAATCGATTACGGGTGTATCGGAATTATTTGGCGTAAGGTCTGGTTTTCCGAGACGTTCGTACGCATCGAACAGCGTATCTGATTCAATAAGCGCATTGTTTGGATTACTGGAAAGCCAGTTCTTATATTCGTTCAGACCATGGCGTACGTCAGATATATTTTCTGTACTAGCGTTTTGCAATGCAGTCATAGAGATTGATTCAAAGAACGCCTTGGGATTCTGGTCACCACGGGCGGCTTCTAGTGTTTCGATAGATTCACACATGATCTTCTGCGATTCCGTTAGTTCTGTGTCAATGCCGTTGATCATGCCGAATGCTTTGATGATTCCTTCTACGATCGGCGCATTTTCTTCTGTTTTCAACTTATTGACTTTGTAAATAAAAAGCTGCTCGTTAGTCATGATTACCTCACTGTTATCAATAGTTTATATGATCGATAAAACATGAAATGTATAAACTGTAGTGTACGAGGTAACAATGACTCCAGTATATTACGTTCGTGAAATCGAGAAGATTATGATAGCCTTATTGGATGTGTTCAACAATTTGCGTGTGAACAAGTATTCCGATTTGGCTAGAACAGTAAAGACCAAAACCGTTGCTGTGCCGATCGTTACCCATCAGAGTGACGACTTTGCGAACTGGATATCCAGTACGTCTACTAAGCAGCAGTTGATGTCGGTTCCTATTGCTGGGTTGCGCTTTGTGTCTAATCAGCGTGACGAGGCGAATATGGTACAACCTACATATGCCCGTGAGTTGTTGTCTACATCGCTGGAGCGTTTTATTCGTGATATTCAACCTACGCCGATGGTGTTTAACTTTGAACTTGAAGTGCTGAGCGATAATCTTGCCGATTATTTTTTCCTGAAGGAACAGATCGAGCCATATTTTAATTCATACCGTACGCTGCGTATCAAGGAATTTGATTTCGCACCTGAATTTGAACGCCCGATACCATTCAAGATTACTTGGTCGGAACAGATCGATGATGAAAAGTCCGATACGTCGAATGAATATCAGTATTATCACACGAAGTATACGATTGAGGCGCATGGTGTTATGCATCGACCGTACGAGATTCCGGCAATTATCAAATACGCACAGATGAACTTTAACGTGGATAATCTGACGCAGGACTCGCTGCAGGTGTTCGTGTACCCGGATGAAATTGCTCGCCAGAAAAAACATTTATGGGAAACTATTGAACCGTCGATACGAGAAGGCTATTCGCTACTAAAAAGTTTGACACGTACACTTATCAGACGTGGGGATGATTCTGGTAGTGAGTATTGGGAAGACAATACTATGCAGACCGTTTTCTTGACAAATCCTACTGTGTTGTCGACTACGAAGACCGGTAATCCGCTTGCTGGCGATAACCCTGTGTTGAAGGGGTACAAGGTGGATTCTGCCGGTAATTATGTGTTGGATGAAGATGGCGACCGCATCCCAATTTATGATTGGGAGGAGCTGGTTGTTGCCGATGTGGCCAGACCAACGGAAGTTCCGTCTTTTGACCTGATCCATTTGAACTTTGATGAAGATTCGTCGTTCGAGACTGATTATAGCGGTCTTGGACGTGATTTTGTCGCAGTGAATGATGCTGCCCGAGAATTCAAACCGGATATTGCCCCGGGAAATGGAAATCTTGCGCCGGGCGGATATGCAGTGGATGATTCGCAGACTGATTGGTCGCATATATTGAATTGGTTTGGCGACAATAAAGATGGGAAAATTGAATCATCTTATACGTTCAAGGCGACACTGCAGTTCACTCAGCAGGGGGATACTGTATTTCAGTATCTTTACAACCCGAATGATGTCAAGCTAAGCGATGGTACGGTAATTCCTGCTGGCGAAGTTTGGTTTGATTGGGGTATAATGGATAACTGTCTGTACTTTACATATCATACGTCATCCACATTCAAGACGTTTAAGACTGTTGAATGCAAGTTTGACAATGAAACGATTTATTCATTCTATTTTGTGCTGTATAATGAAGGTGCCAGTGGCGCATTTGGAATTAAAACTAATTTCTCAGATACGATGATAGCCGTTGAAACATATGAGGCTAAATAATGAAATTGATTGACCGTGTAAAGGCTATATCCAGACAGAATGCTAAACGACCTAAGGTGACGCTGCCTCCGTTGCCAAAGAAGCCGTTGCGTATTCCTGAGATTAACAAGCATCCGATGTCGATGTTTATCGAAGATCGTGAATATGATGGTAAGACGCCGCCTGATGTCAATAACATACGGCGTATTCTGGAACGTGAACAGCCTAATGAATATGTGGCGCCGGTTGATTTGTCTGGTACGTTCTATCATTCTAACAAAGATTTAAACATTAACAATCCCTACGGGGAATATTTCAATAGGAGAAAGTAGCATGAATCTAATTGATCGTGTAAAAAAGATGTCTAAGACTAGTGTCAAGACAACAGTAAAGCCTACGGCAACGAAATCGTCTGCCTCCGGAAACGACTTGCTGGAACGTGCCAAGAATATTGGTAACGCACAGGTTGGAAAATCTAGTGGTGGTTCGTCAAGCAATGCTGCGCTTATTGCGAAGTTCCGTGCTGAATATCAGGAATTCTTGGGTAATCTGAAGAAGATTGCCGCTGAAGAAGAAGCCAAGTTCAAGGCGGAACAGGAAGCCGCTGAAGCTAAGCAGGAACTTGTTGAAGCCGAAGCCGAAGCAGTGGCTGCCGCTGCTGTGGAAGATACTATTGCCGCAGACGCTGCAATGGTAAGTGCCGTTGTTGTCTCGAATGATTCGGATGAGGCGAAGATTGCCAATGGCATTTGCGTAGATGAAAAGGAACAGATTCTGGTGAAGCCGGCTACTAAGAGGTCACGAAAAGCAAAGCCGGTTCTAGAATAATAGATGCACAAACGTACAGAGGTCAGCGTCTGCTGACCTCTTTTGTATTTTGAACTAATTTTTAATACGTGAAACTTGATGTGTCAAATAATAAAGTGAAGAGCGATATTGTCGTTTGTATGACGTCGTGGGCGAATCGGATTGAAAATGTCGCTCAGGTTGCTGCTGATATATGGAATGGTTTTGCCGAACCATCGAAGATTGTGCTAACATTATGCAAAGGTGAATTTCCGTATAAGAATTTGCCTAATGAATTGGCGCACATGGTTAATGATGGGTATGTCGAATTAAACTGGGTGAACGACAACATCAAGTCGTTTAAACGATTTATTCCATATATGGCTACGCATCCAGATGAAAAAATGACTATTGTTACCGTGGATGACGATCGGCGGTATTCCAGCATGTTTCTATATAAAATGATCACGGCCGCAATGACACACCAGAATTATGTGGTGTCCGCCGATATTTATCCAGTTGGCTGGGCTTCTTTGTATAAACCTGAATTTTTCAGGGATCGGTACCTGTGGTGTGGCCTGTCGAAGCCTATGTGCGACTATATCGTAAATAGTGACATGTGGGTATGGGCAAATTTACAGGCTAATCGGGTTCCTATATACACCGATCGGTCTTTAAATCAGGAAACCCGAGTGTTTGATGACCGCTGGGCGTTATCATGTGATTGCCATGGTGAATATCTTTTGAACGTCAGGAAGTATATTGCCGATGTATTTCGATCTCGTGGGGTTATGGTAGATTTGCGAACGGCTGACGAGCGATTATAAACTATCTGATGATCCCATAACAGGTAATTAGATATGGCTGGACTGCTGGTTCACATGCGTTATATTAACCGTATAGAAGCTAATTCGCACAAGCCGGTGCGAGGTGACCTTGTTTTGGGTGAAGATGGTGGGTTATCGGTGAAAACCATGATGTTAACCCTATCTAGTAGTGGTGGTCTTTGTAAAAAGACCGCTGATTGTGTCATTCCGTTGAAATATGGCACTGATATAGACTAAGTGAGGTTTACATGACGGCAGTTGTACATTTTTTTGAAACAGATCGTGGCCCGGCTAAATATGACTATAATTCGTTAGCCAATATTCCACCGAAAAGCGAACTTATCGGACCAAAAGGTGATGACGGTAAAGACGGCGTAGATGGTAAAGATGGCGCCGATGGCAAAGATGGGATTGATGGTAAAGACGGAAAAGATGGGACACCGGTCACATTTAAGATGTCGCCTGCGTCAAAAACTGATGAACACCCAAATGGCGGAATCGAATTAACCGTTTCGGATGCGGATCATACCGCAGTTACGAATATATGGAATGGTAATGACGGTGAATCTTATCCTAAGTTCGATGATGATGATATTTATAAATATATTGATGATATGTTTGTTGAAACGATGTCCGTAGCTGCACCGGGGGCACAGACGTTGCCATATTTTGAAATATCAGACGAAGAACAGGAACGATTGAATAAGTTATCCGACGCCGAAGAATATGGAGTGGAGGTCTAATATGGATGCCAATGAAGTAGATATTACAGAAGCTGGTGTGCAGTTGAAGCATTTGTCTGAATATCATCGGACATTGACTGGCTTTTTGAATGTGATGTTTGAGCAGAATAAAACCGATATTGATGAAATCGTTCATGACGCCAACGATATAATTTTTGAACCGGGACAGGATGTTAGCCAAGTAATTGTTGATTATTTTGCAAAGCATAATCCACCATATTCAATGAAGTTCATGAGTAAGGTTGGTACTGTTACAAACACATTGAAAAATGTTCCGGCGGATTGTACAAATGGATTTATCATAAACGCCATTTGCCTTTGGGATATTGATCAGGTTGCGACTGAGCAGAAGCCAAATTATCATCGTGCCATTATTCTTGAATTAACTGATATTTCTAGTAGTAAAAAGGTTAATCCGAAGTATAAATATGTCGCTCGTGTTGGTATCAGTGAAGGGTCTAAGCCGTCCACATATCCTACTATTGAGTGGCAGGCGTTGGCAACATTTACGTATGTATATACCAAGGCAGAAGTTGACGCTAAGATAAAGGATTTGTCTGATCGTATTGCTGCATTGGAGAGTAAGTAGGGGGAATTATGGGCGTACTTATGCATTGCGGGTTCGTAAAATTGATTGAGCGTCATTTGAATAGACTTACTGGAACCGATTGTTCGAAATCTGACCCTGTTGTTGAAAATGAACCTTTCGAGAGTGGACCGTTAACTATTTCGCTTGAGAATGGAAAATGGGTGGCAAAACTGGATGACACCATCCGAGAAGGCTTTGACCTTACCCGAACGTATATTGTCGATTCAATTGAATATAATAGGACCCCGCCCGCCGGTAAGGTTGGGACAATGTGCGTTCCGTTTGCGTACAATGTGAGTAAGGTAAGTGGTGCGAAGATATACCAAATTACCGCATTGCAGCGCAATGACGATACCCACCTGCCTACAAAGATTTTGTATGCAGAATATCCAGAAAATACTATTGTACCGGCAAACATGCCTGTCGTTATTATTGGGGATGGAACCGGTAATTTGCAGTTCGGCGATGAGTCGTTTGAAATTACTCAAAAGATTGTTGGTATGCCCATCGACAACTATGGTGTGGCCTACGGTTCTTATTCGGTGTATAAGGTTACTGAAGATGATCCGAATCTGCATAAAATTTATGGATTTGCTGCCAGAGATAGTGTGAATCAAGCTGGCACCGAATTTTTTACTGGTGATCCGGTTAGAGCCGGTGTAGGCGCTTCGATTCCGCCATTTAAATGTTATGTCATAGATGTATATCCATATGATACTTGACATAGAATAACCGACCGCAAGATGCCATCCCTTTAGGGTGGCATATAGGTCGGCAATGTATGTAAAGAAAATATTACAATCTGTATGATGTAGAAATAATTATATTTTTGAGTAGAAAACATATAAACAATAGTTGAAGTCAAGAAATTAAGTCTTATGGAACCGATAAGAAGTGAAGATACAAAGGCCAAGATACGGGCAAGTATGTCCGCAACGAAGGCAAAACGGAAGACACAGGTCTGCCGTGTATTTGAACTCAAGGTATCCGTAAGGCACAATCCAAAGGAAGTGTTCCAGAAACTATCCAACTGCTTTAAGGAAGCAAAGTGGGTAATCAACGATATGCTGTCCAAGTCACAGGACAGTAGTATGTTTGATTATAAGTATACCGAGCATAAGGAAGTGAGCCACTTTGATAAGGGCAGGAATGAGGTTGTATCAACCATTACCTTGCCATCCGTGTTTCATAGAGCAACTGTTGCCCAGAAACTTACGGATATTTACAATCTTGCCAAGGCAAGGCAGGCTGGTAGAAAGATAGGTGCATTGAAGTATAAGAGACAAGTTAATTGTATTCCTATCATAACTGGCTTCACGAAGATTATAGATGGATGCAGGATAACCATCCCCGGATTTCGTAAGTTGCGAGTTCATGGGATTAACCAACTGCATCAATTTGAAGAGTTTGAGATAGCGGATGCCAAGCTAATCCGTAAGGCATCTGGCTACTATGTTAAGATTAGCGTAATGCTGCCGAAGTCATCAAGGAACCCTACCAACCGAGAGGTCGGTCTTGATTTCGGTATAAAGGATTCCATAACGACATCGTTCGGTGACAAGTACAACTGCAATGTGCAAGAATCGGAGTACCTGAAGTTCCTGAGCAAAAAGCTGAATAGGAACAAGAAGCAGAAGGACTCCAAGCGTAGGTGGAGGTGTAGGTGTCAACTGGCTAGGGAATATGAACACTTGGCTAATGTCCGTAAGGATATCGCCAACAAGATATACCATAGGCTAGTAACCGATTATGATGTTATCTACTTTCAAGACGAGCAGATTAATAACTGGCAGAAGGGATGGTTTGGCAAACAAGTCCAGTCCTCTTGCCTTGGATCACTGAAACAACGACTTGTTGCTCTGGAAGCAAGCGGTCGCAGTTTCAAGATATCAAAGTGGGAACCAACTACCAAGCTGTGCCCTAACTGTGGGTGTATCAATCCTATTGGTCTGGGCACACGAACCTACAAGTGTGATTGTGGGTATATACTTGATAGGGATACACACTCTGCCCGTGTAGTCTTGATGATTGGCTCATCTAAAAGAGCCGAGTGCTTGGAACAAGCCTCCGCTGAGGTAGCCACCTCTATGCCTATTAGCACTGCTAATATAGCACAAGTGGCTCCGTTGAAGCGAAAACTAGAAGCTCACACCCTTTAGGGTGTGAGTAGTTCACCGATTCCATAAACTATGGATGGGGGACGGCTTCATATGGAGTTATGAATATGACGCAAGAAGAATTCATGAAGGCTCAGGTTCATCAGATAGAAGTCGATAAGTGGTTGCAGGGTGAACGTCAGGGGTCTGATCCCGGTGACGCATTCGTAAAACAGTGGATTAAGGATAATGCAGCCCAATTTAGGAAAGATCATCCTGTAGACAACGTATAAACTGTTATAAAACTACAGGTGAACTATGAAAACCGGATACGAGATTTTTGCCGAAGGTGTTAAGGCTGTTTGCGATAGTGACGAGAAGGCGATGAAAGTGCTTTCGGTTTATGCTCCACGATTTGAGGCAGCTGATGGTAAGGGCCGTAATTATGAAACGTTGAAGACCCTGTCGGTATGGTTACTCACTGAAGCAAATATCCTTAATATTTATCATTGGAATGTGGGTATTAGCAATAAGCATGAATTGCTGAATGATGCGTATGAATTGTGCCGTGATACTGGCGATGCTATGGCTGAGGCTTATATTGCATTGACCGGTAATGATTGTACTCCGTCAGCTATTGAATTGCCGCAGGCATCTTCGTGGGCCCCGTCTGATGATGAAATTCTCGAAGTGCTGAAGAGTATTAACAAGCACATGAACTCTGCAGTCGAAAAGAACCCTAATTTCAGTGAGGGTGTGAAGAACATGTTTGCTGATTTTGATGAGGCTATGACATCGATTATCTATAAGTATAGTCGATTTGGCTCGTAAGAGGTAACCGATGAAGATAATTACAACTGATGACATGGTTGAATACTGTAAGTCCAGATTAGGATATCCTTGCACTGAAATCGAAATGGTGTGCGAGGAACGAAATGGTCTCGGGCATATTCACATGGCTATTAACGATACGCTTGACTGGTTTTATCGAATCAATCAGGACGAGGCATCGTATATGGACGCCATGGTTATTAGGTTGCGTGCAGGTATAATTCAATATCGTGTACCTGATGAGATTATGGAAGTTGTGGATATTTCGCCATCTTACGGTAATACGTTTTCACCGATGATGGCTTGGGATGTTGGCCCGGGTGAGTCTTTGATGGGTGTTGGCGGAGCCGGCTTAGGCGGGTTGGGACAGTTTGATCTGATTACCTATTCTGGCGCAATGCGATATCTTCAGGATGTTAAAAAACTGGTCGGGACCCAGTATAACATCAAGTTGCATCCTGTTGAACATACTTTGCGTGTTTATCCAACCCCGAAGTCGGATAGAGTCGCTATCGCTACCGTTTACGTGAAGTCGAAAAAGTATGAAGTATTTGCAAATCCATTGTTCCGAGATATGGTTGTTGCACGTACTAAGATGCAGCTCGGCGAAATTTTGTCCAAGGACGATATTACCCTTCCGGGTGGATCAAAGGTTAATGGTCAGGGTATCTATGATCGTGGCGCTAAGGACTGGGAAACTCTGTTCAAGTTGCTGCAGGACCAGTCTGCCCAACCGTTCATGATGACCGATTTGTCGTAAATTTGACATCGAAATATTTATTTTATATAATTACCCTGTACATTGCTACAGGGTTTTTGATATGAGTAATAAAAGTAAAAAGAATGCTAAAACGTTCAATTTAGGGTTGATTGAATATGGTGTGTACGGCATTATTGCTATTTGTATGCTTATTAAATGTATGCGCCGTGTTCGCAAAAAGTTTGCTATTCTGGAAGATGGCATAGGTTTAGATAAAGAAGTCAATAGTAAGGTGTAATTGGTGTCTGTATGAGTAAGAAAAAAGAAAAAAAGGTCTCTGTTATCGGATCGATATTGACTGGACTAGGAAGACTTGGCGATTCTGACTCCAATGACGGCAGCACATTTGCTGATATGATAAAGCAGATTGATCGTCTGATCGATATGATGCCAAGTATCTTGCTTTCATCATCCATGATTGGTAAGGGTCGCCGTTTGGCAATGATTAAACATATTATTGCTAATTTTGGGGATGGTGTTGATATTGGACGAACTGGGATGCTTACGTGTTCAATCTTGAATTTATTTGCTCAGCATAGTAATAACAAAGTGCTGTCTCGTATTAGTGGGTTTGTTCAGAACTGCTTGGCTGTATATTCGATAGGCGACTCGTTTGATAAGCATATTAGTTTGCGTTGGAATCAGACCGATTCTATCTATGTACATGCTGTACAGACAATTCCTAGCAGTCGCCTATTCTCTATGGATTACGTTCGAGGAATCGATTCTTTTTCGGATGGTGACTGCAGTCGTCGAAATACATCTATTCCTATTTCGAGTATTTTTGCCTTGATTCGCTTCATGCACGATGAAAAACCCATTGAATGGTTCTCTACCGTCGACCAAAAAACTCATATTATAACTCCGGTTGTAACTAATATTGAACGTATTGAGCGTTTTGTGAACCCACGCATTGATAATGATGATGATTCGTCTAGTAGCAGGATGATTACATTGCGTGCATATGTCAAGGAATCGTTCATGAAGACAATCGATAATGACGATGCATATGCTGTAGTCGTATTCAAGGTCGATGCTGATGTTGTGTATGTGACCATTGAAATGAATTCTATGGGTAAGCGAGAGAAGGATGCTGATGCAAATGCATTTATGATTTCATCGAATAATGTTGACTACCTTTGGGTTGCCAAGAAAAAGAACGATGAAACTGAACATTTGTATGAAAATATGTCAGAGGTGTGGCATTCACTGAGTAACATGCTTTTTGCGAAGTATTTAGATACACAGCGTTGCATGTTTACATTTGATTCGGATGAATATGACTTGGTGGAGCTTGAACGTCCACGAGCTGTTCCGGTTGAATATGTATCGGATCGAATCCCGCATATTATTGGTGCCATTGATGTGATGTTCAAGAAATCATTGTCCCGTGGGTTTGCCCTCGTTGGCCATCCGGGTACTGGCAAGACCATTGGTGCACAGCAGATATCGAATCATTTCAATGATGTGTGCACATTCAAGGTTGATTTTAACGTAATCGATGACCCTGATTGTGTTGATATATTCATGACGTATGTGAAAGCCGTTAAGCGTTGCGTTATAATCATCGATGATATGGATAATGCCAATTTGACTGATAAGAATTCGAATGTTGTCAAGTATCTGAGCTTCTTTGATAAGTTGAACATGGCTGCCAAGAATGATCATGTATCGTATGTGTTCATTGCAACGATTAATGATCCATCAAAGGTTAATTCGACAATTATGCGTCGTAGTGGCCGAATCGATGAAATGATTGAAGTTGGCTATCCCAACAAGGATGTCATCAAATATTTGTTTGAATACAATGATCAGATTGTGAATCCTGATAATCGTACTGATTTTAAGTCGGATGAATTTGATGCTGTAATGACCGAAGCGGCTGACGCAAACGTAACCGCAGCTGATATTACAAATATCTTCTCTGATATTGTGATTTATAACGGGCATGCGGAACGTTATACACCCGAAATGGTTCATGATGCGATTACTCGTGTGAAGACACGCAACCGAATGTCTACAAATAACTATTTGACCATCCAGCGTAATGACATGATGGAAGTTAGTGAACATTTTGACAGATAAACGAAAGCCCCCTTAACGGGGGCTTTTTTTACCATTGTCCGAGTAGGTCACCGCATGCGTAGTATGATGGATCGTTAGTAATATCCTGTACGCATTTGTCGACCTCAGGCGGCCTGTATAGTACATCCTTTTTAAGTTCATCAATTGTCTTAGAGACATCAAATATATAGCCGGAATCCAGCGGATTTGACGACGCATTCGGATCGGTTGGTGTATCGGAGTTGCCCAGCGAATTTCTACCAAGAAGATTGTTGATAAAGTTTTCTTGGTCGGCGTCGTTGAGGACGTCATCGCTGACTTGGGTTCCGTTGTCCAGAGCTGTGTCAAGATACAGCTTCCACCAATACTTGCGCCATTTGTACTCGAATTCGGGCAATTCGTCGACAACGGAATCCACGTTGTACAGAACGTTATTGAATTCAAGTTTCATCTTATCGCCGGCCTTCGGGAAAATTTGGGACGCAGTATAACCGTAGTAACGGAATTCTTCATATCCACGCTGGTACCAGATAGGGTTATGTTCTTTAGGGTCGCATAAAGGTTTGATACCTGCTCTGCGGAGGCTTGCATAATTTGACTCTAGGAACAGTCCCATGTGTACGTAGATTTCTTGCTTTGTCGTGAACTGTATACCGAAACGGGAATAAAGTTCATTTTGCGGGTTGAAACCCATGTGTACGGGCAGATCAAAAACTCTATCTACAATTCGATTTGAGTCTTCCTTGAATAAAGGATTATTGGAAACATCGAATGTTGTCGTGTAATATTTATAGTAGGTGCCTTGTCTTAGGACGTTGGCTCTGGCCATGATATCGTACCTATTTTGGTCTTTGAATGCGTTATGGCGCCTGTAGTCAAAAACATGACCCATTGATGTGGTATGCTGGAATTCGGGGTGGTTAATCTGCATCTTTTCAGATCGTTCAACATATCCACCCAAGCGATCGGTCCATAAAGCAGGGGATACATGTGCCAAAATGCTGAAATTTGGTACAACCACCGATGTGGCTCTGCAGTTTCCCGATAAGTGCAAAATGAATGATGGCATATATTATCCTGCTTGTGTTAATGATAGTTTATAATGTTTATGACGGCGTTCTTGGGTTAAGATATTATAAACTACCGAATGACTAATAGAGGAATGTCTGATGGCTATAAATACGGTTTCAAGAAAGTATACCAACATATCGTTTGACAGTATCCGTGAACATCTTATTTCGATTTTGAAGGCTAAGGGCGGTAGCCTAGCTGATTACTCGGATAGTTCGTATGGACGCATAATGCTTGAATTGTTTGCAGGTAATGCAGACCTTATGGCGTATTATGCGGAATCCGGGTTCGAGAATGCCTTTATGGAATCGGCTACTACGCTTTCGTCGGTATATGCCAATGCCCGTATGCTTGGCTATAGTGTTCGCCGACCGGTACCAGCAAAGGCTGGCATCGGCGTACAGACGACGAGGACAGGCGCATATAATACCATTCGAGTATGTATCCCTAAGGGAACCGAATTTACTATGTCTGGCACCGTCCTTACTGCAATGGATGACATGGAATTTTTCTATGATCGAGATCTTGATGTTGATAAGACGGGTTTGATGACCCATGTTGGCGGTAATGCGGTTATTGCCGAGGGTAAGTTCAAGACGGTTTCTGTTGTATCCAACGGAAATCAGAACCAGACATTCATTATCCCGGATCTGGCATTTAGTGATTATTTTGGTGAAAATGACCCGAACTATGCTGACGATGGAAATGTTGCCCACCGTTCGGCTGCATTTACTACGGTTTCGTCTGATGCTACTTTGATGGATAACATTGATCCTGACGTGGTAATTGATGATAAGTTGTATTGGCGTATTTCTCGCCGTGGGTTGATAGATCCTGCTAAGGAAAATATCATCAACGATATTGATAATTTTATCCAAGGTCAGGACAACTATACTGTTAACTACACTGTTGAACTAAGCACTGCTAATGATGGCAATGTTCAGCTGAAGTTTGGTGACGGACTCAAATCTGCAATCCCGTATGGCGTGATCAATGTCAAGTATTTTGCGACTACTGGCGAAGGGGGTAATTTGCTCAATGTGGCAGGTAATACCCTTGAGACAACAAGTAGCCGTGTGACGATTACTCAGGGTGATGGTACAGAAAGCGATATTACTCTGGATGACTTGAACATTGCGTTGACTACTGATATTCGCAGTGGGTTGGATATTGAATCCAGAGACTCGATCAAGGCCAATGCGCCTGCATTGTTTAATAGCTTGGATCGATTGGTTAACCGTATGAGTTACAAGATTTTCCTTCGCCGTTATGCTGATGTGAAATATGCAACGGCATTTGGCGAGGATATTTTGAACACAAAGTTGTTGAATGGTGGAATTGACGTTAAGTATATGAATCAGGTGCGTTTCAGCGCCTTGAAGAGCCTTTACCGAGAAAAGGACAATACCTATTATCCTACTACGGCTGACGAATATTTCTTGAGTGGGTTTAAGGTTAATGGGTTGATGTATACGTGGGAGTATGACTATCAGGATGTCGAAGATTACAATGTTAATACGTCGACTGAAAACATGCTGGCTCGTATTGTTAAAAATTTGAATGACACACTGCCATCTGGCCGTGCCCCGAGCCCGACAAATCCGTTCAAAACGTCAGAGGAAATCACCGAATTTGTGAAGAATTACCTGAAGGCGTTTATTCCAACATACCCATTCAATTACAAGGTATTCTCTGCTAATTTGTCGCCAATGGATTTTGTGGTTGAGGGCTCTGAACTATATTCTATTATGGCTGCATTGAATCAGCGAGGAATGCTGACTGTTGGTGGTGGGTTCCATAGTTATGTGTATCCGTCGGTTCACAATATGGAAACTCACATGGACGTAACCCTTTATAAGGGTAATAACTTTACTGATATTAAGGAACGTATCAAGAATGCCGTCTATAAGTATTTGAGTGACAACACAGAATTCTCGACTGCTATCTATCGTTCTAAAATCGAATCTATCATTCATAAATTCACTGAGGTCGCTGGTGTTGACGTGACATTTAGTCCAATGGACGATGGCTATACAAAGCTAGATATGTCTACGCTTGATTGGCTCGGGGATACTACGTATGAATATATTGTCCCGGGTGCAATTTCGAGTGATGGATTCGCATATACATTGCAGTATACCGTTGATGATTCATTGAAGCAGTATACCCTCAAGACGCAATTTATGGTTGCCGAACAGTCCCCTATGCGTACTAGACTCGCTGAATATTTTAAATTCAAGATTGAGCCGAATATGGATAAAATTACCGATAGGGATATTGATAGGTATGTTGCTTATATTTGGGAACAGGTTATGCAGCAGGTGTACACGCCGATATATGACGCTGTCCAGTCTGCTCGTGATTCAGGCGATAGTGAAAGCGCAAAATATCTTTATCGTTTGATGGAAAATATGAAGTGCTGGGATATGGGATCAACTGCATTGACGTTCAAGGATTCGGCTGTGATCAAATCTATGTCTGAAATCAATGGCACTGCCTTGTATGATTATTTGAAGTATGGCATGGAATATATTAAACTGGTGCGTAATGTACTAAGCTATTATGTGACGCTTCATTTGATAGATGAAAATGGCAATATTACACAGTATTCGAATGATAACGAAATCGTTCAGATTACAATCCCGACCGATAAGATTGATTTGACCGTTTCTCTTGAATCTTCACTGCTTACGGAGTAATTTAGAACTATGAATCCGATAGTATACAATGACAAAGGACAGTTCCGATTCAATGATTTTGTCGGTTACCTTCCTGAATTTCTGAAGACCGAACCTGATGTCGTAACCCTGATGCAGGTTATGTCAGATTACATTAACAATGCGTACCGAAATATCGAGACGACTGAAGAATTCGAATTCATGCGAGTGTGCTCGGCGACGAATGTTAATGCGGTTACCCGTGCAATGGAAAAACTGCAGGAAATGTTCGAATTGGCCGAGGACCGAAATGAAAGCGTGATATTGATGTCGGCCCCTCGTAATAATATAAAAAGCAATGCTGTGTTGGGTAACAAGGGTGCTGAATATGCCGTCCGTATCGAAGTTGACGATGTTGATAAGATCAAGGACAGTATACCGAATGCTATATCTCGTGGAGTTGATCCTAATTGTATTGATGGGTCAGTTGTGTATGTCGTATATCGAGCAATGACTCCGGTAAAGACTGCTGCATACTATTATGATGGCAGTACGGATTCTTTGATATTAGATCCCATGAATACATCGCAGGACCCGTTTACAGGAACCCGTAATACTCCTAATCGCATGATCCAATTTGATGTATCCGATGTAAGTAAAGTTAGTAAACGTTTCGGCAAAGTTGTTGATAATATGACTTATTATGAAATCTTCTTTACTATGCATGTTTTGAATGTCAAGGACGTAAATGCACTCGCCACTGTTGCTTATGACGTAGACAGTTCTGGAAATGCCCCGGATGATATTTTGGTTGACTATTACAATACGTCAAGTGCAGGCGCCAGTACTTATCATACGTATGTGAAATTCTTTGGAACAGATGAATTTAACTGGAAAGGTGGATACCCTACGGGAATATTCTATTTCCGTGACAGTAGTACGGCAAATTTATATTCATTGACCAGTGATGGATCTAGGGTGTTGTCCGCAGACATAACTCAGAGTCATGAAGTTGAACGTTACCGCATTTCGAAGATTGAACTTGGTGGCGCTGGTATGCTAAATGTGTACACAGAAGGATATCCGGGCATGTACAATGATTCGACATACTACATATCTAATGTTGAGACATCAGAAATTCTGGGTGTGTTTAAAATGTATGGTGCGTCGGAAGTGAATTCTCGATTGGATAGGGGTAAGCGCTATATATCGTTGGTTGCAATTGACGGAACGGACGTTGACACACTATCCGCAGCCGGCGGGGCTGGACTTGTATTGTCTACGATCCCATTGTTTTATAATAAGGGTGTCCTAGACTATGCGCATAAAAAGAAGATGATTCGATGGGATAAACAGTATCTCATGCCGTCTGGTACTCAGATAGAAAATGACCTTAAAGTGTCTTTGTATGGCGCTAGTGTCGAAGAGAACGAGTTGCTTTATGCTAATTATGTTCCGGCTCGCACAAGTTTGATGTCTTTTAAGATTGATGCTGACATTGGTAACCAAACATTATATTGTAAAAATACGTTATGGGATGGATGCGCAAAATCTAAATCAAATCCGTTGTCATCGACGTTGTACAAGATCACTTTGGACAAAGATACACAGGGCTGGAGTGATCCGATCAACATATACAAGGTTACCGCCGGATTTATTCGCATTGATGAGTCGGATAAACTGGTTGGGAATGGCGATTGGTCGGTTGAATACCAGTCAGGTGATTATGTTTTAGCAACTCGGGTGAATGATGATACCGAGGAACCTAGATTGTTGCAAATTGATTCTGTCGATAATGTAAATAAACAGATTGTCTTTGTTTCGAGCGATTTATCGGCAGGCGCTGACTATGCTCTCGGCAAGGTTACTGTTGATAATTCGGTTAAGGCCAAAGAATTTTATTACATAAATCATGCTGAATCAGTAACTAGCGCCGCTGTTAAATTTGCTATTGGTGACGTATTCGTCCAGAAGTACATGATGCATTTTATACAGAATGCACCACCGGTTCTTCTACACATGGTATGTGATGTCAATCCCGTGGAGTATCGTACGTATTCAAAGGGCGAATATGTATCTGACGGTAAGAATATCTATGTTGCGACAAAGCAGGTGACTCTTTCGAATGGGGATAATCCGGCTAACATGTATGGGTTTACGCTGGATAACTATGCTCATTACTCGGTTGGCTACAAGACTGTCGAAAATGCATTTATGCCGTTCTACGGTCAATATACTACGCTTGACTATGGCGGCCGCCCTAATTATAATGGCGACATGGCATTAACTATATTGCCGCTATACATTGGAAAGCAAAACGATACAAGACTTAGATATGGATGGGAACAACGCCAGTATGTAAATTATGGCGAGAATATCGGTACAGTAAATCGTTCACGTTCTGGGTTTGCAGAATTCTATAGTGACATGTCTGACCGAAATATTGTTGAACATGATTTGCTCACTTATTGCGATGCCTTGCTTGATTATGTCATTATGCCTAGTGGTACGGAAAGCCGGTATGTTATTGATATCGACAATAATTTAAGCGCAACGAATAATTATGATGGTACTTGGACGGTTAATATTAGTTCTAGTGCGCATGGATTGCCTGCTGGCGCAAGGATTTCTGTCGATGGAGTCAGGGCAGGTAATGATGATTTGATGGCTATATTCAATCAGCATGATGTTGTGATCGATGTACCAACACCAGATAGTATTTCTTATACTGTTGTATCGGATTATAATGACATTGGGTTCAGCTATGGTGATAAGAGTGAAGCCAGTGCGTATTATATTCGTGATTATCAATATCGTGTTAGGGGCATCAAATTGTCAATCGGTGATGATGTTATGCACATACGTCTGACCATTGAAAACGGCGATAAGAAAGTTATGCCCGGCGATGAAATCGAACTATTGGATATACCTTTGATTGACGGCGATAGTGAAATCGATATCAATGGTGTATACACCGTACTTGAGGACACTGAAACCGGCGTTGATGATGATAGATATATTTTGATTGAAGGACCTATTCAGGGAATTCCGACTTATGATGAATACATCGTTGATGACCGGAAGGCTAGAATCGCTAAACGTATCCATGAAGGCGATATTGTTGCTAATGTTGTGCGTGACGATTACCTGTTTTATAAGGTTTGTTCTGGTCAGTGGGAACCGTTGGATCGGCACCAGATTGTGACGCCGGTAACGATTTTTGCCCGTCAAAATTTAATTGACATCGATAATACTAATGGGTCTATTGCGTCTAGTGCCGAATAT
Organism: Fibrobacter sp.; assembly: GCA_024399065.1. Lineage (NCBI taxonomy): Bacteria > Pseudomonadati > Fibrobacterota > Fibrobacteria > Fibrobacterales > Fibrobacteraceae > Fibrobacter > Fibrobacter sp. The sequence goes on from JAKSIB010000005.1 coordinate 162,380, forward strand.
ATTGTTCGCAGCATTAAGTATATAGGCGATGATCGTGCTCTAGTTACTGTTGCGAAGGCTATACCATATTTTAGTAAGAGTAACGCAAAGTATATTGAAGGTAAGAGCCGAGTGTGTATAACCAATGTATATCCTAGCGTGTATTCAGGATGGCATACGGTAATGGAAGTGCTTGGTCCTAGTTCATTTGTTATCAAAATTCAAAACCCGATGCCAGACAATACGTCATGGCCGGATGCGGTACCTGTTGTAAATCGTAGAATCAATCTAGTTATTGGCGAATGGTATAAGTATACGATTAGCGCTTATGATTGGGATAAGATTAGTAATTGTGCAACGTATGTTACCAGCAATAAAATCATGGCTGTGGACGGCAATACGGTCAAGACTAAATATGACCATAAATTCGCCGTTGGTGATTATGTAATACTTGATAAGACTGGGATGGCCGCATATCAGGTGTCCGCAGCAAATTCAAGTATGACAAATTTGACACAGACGATGGTCTCTGAAGTTATAGATAATACTACCTTTATGGTGACGTCAATGGATCCGGGGGTTGTTCCTACTATATCGACCGTATATCGTGGTATCATAATGGGTGTTGATTCTGATGGCGAGAGCAATACAAATGACAATTTGTCTAGTCTGAGAGGTGAGTATAAGGTTCATGTCAATAGCTTGAACGATGATTATTCATTCAAGCATGGCGATGTTGTTATCACTTTAGGACAGGTCTGCGTAGATGAAATTGCCGCATGGCGTGTTGTGCTTGATAAGGCGTGGGTCCCGCTTCGTAAGAAACGTGTGATTAAGATTGATGAACTATCTGTTGAACAATATCATAATCCGGCATTTAACGAATATGATGCGGCTGGTACTGAAAGTGAATATAAGTATCGTTTGTTTAACGATGTCGAAGTCTTTGGGAATAAGGCCAATGAACGGATATATTTCTATTCTGATGCCGGATTGACCCGAAATTTCCATTTCGAACGTCTGCACGTAGACAATATTGATACTACACAGGATATTGACCTCCAGTATTCATCGAAGTATGACTATGGTACTGTTGCACCACGTAATGATATGGATGAAGATTTTAAGGGGGTACCTGACATGGATTATCCTCTGATCGAAAAGATTGAACGTTTAGCGTATTTGAAGGATGCCAGTGTCATTGATTTCAAACTGATCGAATATTTGGCACGATATATGGGGTATGACATCACTGCGGTTGCTGACGATATCAATGAAAGTAATGTATATCGTACAACCGCTGAACGTGAAGCCGCTTTGCGTGAGACTATTGCCCATTTACCTCAGTACTACGCACTAGGCGGTACCATGCCGGGTGTGAATATGCTGATGGCAACATTCGGCATTGTTGGTGACCTCGTTACCATGTGGACTAATACGGCGGCACCATACAAGGAATTACTGAGTAAAGATGAGGTCGACGAGCGTGTCAAGGCGGATATCGAGGCCGGCACATCTACTGGAACGTGGGTTCCGACGCCTCATGTTTCACTTGATATCATACTGAACAGCAATTTCAACAATATTTTAATGGGTGAGAACGACATTAATGCGTTGAAGGAACAAATTCGCCGTTTTAAGCCGATTAACGTCGTTTTTGATGATGTTCGGTTGACTGTCGAGGCCAATATGGATTCGAAGGTATATACGAACGTTGCACCGGGAATTGCCGTGTCGGCGTATGTGCCTGTCGTGTCGGCGAACATGAGCGCCGATGATGCGGTTGCTGATGAAATTGCTGGTATCGATTATGATATGTGCGATGCGTCCAACTGCGTATTTTAGGACATAAATCAGGGGTAATCAGCAGTAAACAATATTTTATACAATAATGTACCATTTTAATGTATTTTGATGATAAAAACCCGAGAGATAGTATATAAACTATGTGTATAATTAGAATACTGGTACTATTCTGATGATTGAGTTTTGATGGTCTTATGA